>JAXDBC010000050.1:0-5286 GCA_034679225.1 Bacteroidales bacterium
CGGAAAATACTGGAAAGATTTGAGAGAGATGAATAGTGAAAGGGAAATAAATCCGGATCGGGCCTGGGACAAGCTTTACTCGCGGCTCAGGGATAACGAATTGCTGAGAGATGAGCCGGAAATGAAAAGAAGCTTTCTGAAACCTGTCTATTACAGGGTTGCAGCTGCGGTATTTCTGGTAATCATGATAGGAGCCACCTTGCTTTACATGAACAGCAACGAGCTCTTCAACCGCAGGACAATAGTTGCCACCGGCGGCAACCAGAAGAACCTTGAACTCACGCTTCCCGACGGGAGCACAGTCATACTAAACCGGAATACACGGATCACCTACCCGCGCAGTTTCAGCATGGGAGAAAGGAATGTCACCCTCTGGGGTGAAGCATTCTTCAGTATTGTCCGTGATGATGAAAGCCCCTTCACCGTTGATGCAGGAAAAGTAAGGATAAGAGCACTAGGGACATCCTTTAACGTCAGGACGAGCGATCAGGATTCGCCCGTCGAGATTTTTGTAAAGACCGGACAGGTTCTCGTTACCTGTATCGATACGTGCAGTGATATTGTTCTTGATTCCGGATTTATAGGGAGCGTTTATTCGGACAAAACCGGGAAAGCCTTAAATACCGATCCGAATTACATGTCGTGGAACACCGGGCTGCTTGTTTACGACGGTCAGACGCTTGACATTGTTTTCAGGGATCTCAAGAGAGTCTATAATATGAATATTGTGGCTGATGATCCGGAAATCCTTTCAAACACATGGACCTCGCCGATCGATAATCAGGCTCAGGAGACTATAATTCGCTTAATTTGTGCTAGCTTTAACCTTGCTTATGAAAAGGATGGCGATGTTTACCATCTGACAAGGAAATAACAAACAAACAGTAAAATGCCGGTCAATGGCACAGTATCGAAGATTTTCAGGGCCATTGCGTTGCTGATGTTCCTGGTGCCGCCGCAGAAGCTGGTTTGCCAGGAAGGTATTCTGGATTCTGTGTTTACCTTCAGGGCCGGATCAATGAAGACAGTCAATGCCCTTGGCATTATTACAAGGGAAACGGGATATCATTTCACCTACGACAGCCGGCTTGTCAATCCCGAAAAAAAGGTCGACATGAACTTCAGGCAGACTGTCCTGAGAACCGTTCTCGACAGCATTCTTAAAGGCGATTCACTTGTTTATTCCGTCATCGACGAATTCATAATCATTTCAAGGGAGATACCCCGTCCGCGGCGTGCCATGACCGACACACTTGCCCTTCCGCTTCTCCAGGAAATCACGGGGTTGAT
Source organism: Bacteroidales bacterium (assembly GCA_034679225.1). Taxonomy (GTDB): domain Bacteria; phylum Bacteroidota; class Bacteroidia; order Bacteroidales; family VadinHA17; genus LD21. Next base: position 1,291 of record JAXDBC010000050.1, read on the forward strand.
AGTCGACGGGGAATCGTCCGATCCCCTGCCCTATGCCACTATCGGACTGAAGAACACCGGCAGGGGAACAGTTTCGAACAATAACGGGGAATTCGGATTAAGGATGCACCGCCGGGATTATGACGATACCCTGGTTGTTTCTTACCTTGGGTATTATGCCCGGGAGATACCTGTAAGGCATTCCCTGGGCAACTTCTTCAGGATCGAAATGAGGAGGGAATTCATAGCGATTCCCGGGATCATTATAAAGAATCAGATTCCCTGGGATATTGTCAACAAGGTTCGTTTCAACCTGACAAGGAATTATGGAAATACCCCTGCCCGTATGACCGCTTTCTACCGAGAGGGCGTCATGAATAAAAATGAGCTTCAGACCTATTCGGAGGCGCTTATTCAGGTCTATAAGAGCGCTTATTCGGGAACTCTTCTGAATGATCAGATTAAGGTTCTGAAAAGCAGAAAGATGGAAAATATTGACAGTAGCGACACTTTGGCTGTCAGGCTGAAGGCGGGTTTAAGGACCTGCCTTCAGCTTGACGGTATCAGGCATGGTTTTGATTTTATTTCCGGAGAAAACATGTTGGATTATAGCTACAGACTTACGGATATTGTATCTTATGATGAAGCGTCGGCATATGAGATTGAGTTCACTCCCGGCCCGGGGGCCGATGTACCGATGTATCACGGCTCACTGTTCATACATACAAACGATTTTGCACTACTGAGGGCAGAGTTCCATATAACCCCGGAATATCTGAAGGAGATGAGGTCGTCGTTTATCTCAAATCCTTCGAAGAAATTTGCAACCTGGCCTGTTTCAGTGAATTATTCTGTAGCATACAGGAAAGTGGCAGAAAGGTATTACCTTAATCATGTCAGGGGCGACCTTCGTTTCGAGTCGAGGCAGAAGAAAAGACTATTCAGGAATCAGTTTGATGTTTTCTTCGAGATGGCAGTCACCAATTCGAGCCTTGAAAATGTGGAACGCTTTGAAAGGGAGGATCTTGCGCCCGTGCATTCGGTTTTTTCTAGAACCATAAACAGTTATGATCCCGTTTTCTGGGGTGATCAGGAATTTCTCAAGCCCGAGGAGAATCTGCTCAATGCCCTGAGGAACATGAAGGTGAAGCTTCAGGAATTCAGTGAATGAAATACTGAGATTCTTATCCTGCCGCGGTCAGTATTGATTAATAAGATTGTACAGTTCGGTCAGGTCGGGGGTGAGTATTATCTCAGTTCTTCTGTTTTTCTGCCGTGCTTCGGGGGTATCGCCGGTTTCAACCGGGACAAACTCGCTTCTTCCCGAGGCAGTCAGGCGTGATGGGTTTATTTTCGATCCTTCGAGAAGAGTTCTTACAACCGTAGTTGCTCTTTTCACGCTGAGGTCCCAGTTATCCGAAAGGTTTCCGCTTCCCGGGCGGTACGGAACATTGTCGGTGTGTCCTTCGATTGTGATCTGGATGCCCGGATTCCTTTCAAGGACAGCTGCAAGTTTTTTGAGGGCGTTTCGGCCATTGGCATCTATTTCCCAGCTTGCGGATTTGAAAAGCAGCTTTTCGTCGAGCGAGAGATATACCTTCCCGTCGCGGTTGGTGACTGTAAGGCCGTTGTTCTCAAATCCCATCAGGGCTTCCGAGACTTTCATCTTAAGGTCCTCTACTATCTTCTTTTGGTTATCGAGGACTTTTTCCAGTTCGGCCATCCTGGCGTTCTTTTTCTCAAGCTCCAGGTTAAGCTCATCAAGGGAAATCTTCCTGAGGTCCATGGAGTGTTCGAGCTGCTTCATTATATCCTCTTTCTGGCGGAGATTATCCTGGGCGGCCTGAAGTTCGGCCAGAAGCTTTTTTGTCTCGGTCAGGTTCCCTCTCACAAGGTCTTCCTGGGCGTTCTGGAGAGCATAATATCTTTCGGAGATTGTATTAAGTTCCTCCCTGGCCTTGTTTCTTTCTATTTCTGCAAGGGCAATATCCTGTTTCGTCCTGTTCATCTCAGCTTCAAGGGCAGCGATCCTTGTCGCGGTTTCTTTGTTCTGCATTGAGAGCGTGAGATTCTCGGTCTTGTAATCATCCCTGTCCATCATATTCTGTCTGCTTGCATTCTGAAGTTCCCGGTATTTGCTGGCCGGAACGCACGACAGTACCGAAATTGACAGGATAATTACGATTAGTGAAAGGGGCTTGTTCATATTCAGGATCAGCTTGGTTTGGTTCAGCACTCACAAAAATAAGAAAAACCGCTTTAAGCCCCGGCAAACATAAGGCAATAATAATTGTTATATTTGCAGAATCTTTATTACCTGTTTCGGAATGTGCGAGGAGGAAAATCTTCTGTTTGATATCTCAACCCCCGAAGACCTCAGAAAACTAAAGCCCGATGAGCTAATCAGGCTGAGCGGTGAGCTGAGGCAGTATATCATTGATATGGTAAGCAAGAACCCGGGTCACCTTGGAGCAAGTCTCGGCGTGGTTGAACTTACGGTGGCGCTGCATTATGTTTTCAATACACCGTACGACAAGCTTGTCTGGGATGTAGGCCATCAGGCCTATGGTCACAAGATATTGACAGGACGACGCGACAGGTTTTACACGAACCGGACCTACAAGGGAATCAGTGGTTTCCCGAAAATGTCGGAGAGTGAATACGATGCCTTCGGAACGGGGCATTCATCGACATCTATCTCCGCGGCCCTTGGTATGGCAGTGGCATCGAAGAAACTGGGAGAAAAGCGTCATGTGGTTGCCGTGATAGGCGATGGAGCCATGACAGCCGGTCAGGCTTTTGAGGGCCTTAACAATGCAGGTATAGCTCAGTCTGATCTGCTGGTCATTCTGAATGACAACAACATTGCCATTGATCAGAATGTAGGAGCCCTGAGGGAGTATCTTCTTGACATCACCACGAGCAAGACATACAACCGTTTCAGGAATAAGGTGTGGAATTTACTGGGAAGCTTTGGTAAGTTCAGCCCCAATGCCCGGACGCTTGCCAGCCAGATACAGTCGGGTCTGAAGAGCACGATCCTCGACAAGAGCAATCTTTTCGAAGGTCTGAATTTCAGATATTTCGGACCGATTGACGGTCATGATATTCTTCATCTTGTAAGCGTACTTCAGGATCTGAAGAGGATCCCCGGCCCAAAGCTGCTTCATTGCATGACTGTCAAGGGAAAGGGATTCAGGCAGGCAGAACAGAACCAGACCGCCTATCATGCACCTGGAATTTTCGACAGGGAAACGGGGCTTATTATTAAAACAACCGATCCGGGAGTGCCGGCTACCTACCAGGAGGTTTTCGGTGAAACAATATTGGAGCTGGCAAGGAAGAATACCCGGATTGCAGGCATTACTCCAGCCATGATAACCGGATGTGCGCTCCTCACCATGAGAAAGGAGATACCTGAAAGGGTTTTTGATGTGGGAATAGCAGAACAGCATGCAGTTACCTTTTCTGCCGGGCTGGCGACCCAGGGAATGATACCTTACTGCAATATCTATTCATCATTTCTGCAGAGGGCGCTTGACCAGCTGATTCACGATGTAGCTCTTCAGAACCTGCATGTGGTTTTCTGTGTTGACAGGGGAGGGCTGGTCGGCACCGATGGTGCAACCCACCACGGATTCTTCGACCTGGCTTTTATGCGGTCGATACCCAACATGGTAGTGGCGGCTCCGATGAACAGCCTTGAACTGAGGAACATGCTCTACACTGCACAGCTTGAAAAGAATAAGGGACCTTTCTCAATACGTTATCCGAAGGGTTCGGGAATGATCAATGACTGGAATAAGCCATTTGAGGAAATTGAGCTTGGCAAGGCCAGGTTGATCGGTGAAGGCAGTGATCTGGCCGTACTCAGCATAGGAAATCCAGGGAATTTCGTGGTGAAGGCTGCTGAAATTCTTGAACCGGAGGGTATTAGCTTTACTCACCACGACATGAGGTTTCTGGCGCCGCTTGATGAAGAAGTATTGCATACCGTTTTCCGCGGCTTCAAGAAGA
>JAXDBC010000051.1:0-29847 GCA_034679225.1 Bacteroidales bacterium
TACTGATGGCAACGGGCAGGATACTGCGATGCCGGCCCGGGGGGACTCACGGATATGATCCAGTTCCCAGGTTCAGATTTAAAAAATACAGGCCACTGAGTCTTTATGGAAAATGTAATCGTTTGAAGCATTGATTGTTCACTTTGAAGGATGAAAAGCTCAGGGCACAGGGCACAGAGCACAGAGCACAGGGCACAGAGCACAGGGTTGCTCGACGAAGGGACTGCAAGACTGCAAGACCGCAGGACTGCACGACTATTAAAAGTTCAAATCTTCCCTCAGTTTCTGATATCCGGTTCTGCTTACCGGCAGCTTGTCGCCTGATTGAAGAATTGCTATATACTTGTCTTTTCCGTAAGGTTCGATTCTCTTAATCTCCTCAACCCTTACTATATATGAGCGGTGGATTCTTACGAAATCCGATTTCGGGAGTTTGTCCTCAAAGAATTTCATGGTCTGTTGTTTGAGGGCTTTGCCGTTGACATGGTGGATCATTACGTAATCGTCCTGTGCCTCAACGAACCTGATCTGCTCTACCGGTATTAGGTTAATTGCATTTCCCTTGCGGACTACGACTCTGTTTACAGGAGCTGCATTTTCGGGTTGCTGCTGAAGGAGCTCGCTGGCCGCTTTCTGGTTTCCAGCACCGTTCTGTATCTTGTCGGCGGCTTTTTTGACTGCTTCAAGGAACCTTCTTTTCTGAAATGGTTTCAGCAGATAGTCGACGGCGTTGAGTTCAAAAGCCCTTATTGCAAACTGGTCGTATGCGGTGGTAAAGATAATCTCAGGTTTTTCTGTCATCACCTCCACCATTTCAATACCGGTTAGCCTTGGCATCTGGATGTCGAGAAAGACAAGGTCGGGTTTCAGGTTTGAGATGGTTTTCAGGCCGCTGAAGCCGTCGGAACATTCGGCTATAATCTCGATATAATCAAGGTCGCCGAGATAATGTTTTATTATATCCCTGGCAGGGGCTTCGTCTTCTACAATAACGGTCCGGATCTTTTTCATACAGGCAAATATATTCTGTTTCCCTGAATTTACAGCTCTGCAGGAATGAAAAGTGAGACGGTATAAATGCCGTTTTCCTTTGTTGTTTTCATGGAAGCCCTTTTGGAATAGAAGATATCGAGCCTTTTCGACACGTTCATAAGTCCGGTTCCCGTGCCTTTTGACGGAGTGGTGACGGTCTGATCGTAGTTATTGCTTATCACTATTTCGAGGAATCCGTTGCTGCGCTTTACACTTGTTCTTATGTTAACGCGTTCGGTGCTTTCGTACACTCCATGCTTGATGGCATTTTCATAAAGCGGCTGGAGGATCATCACGGGCATCTTTACGTCGAGGCATTCTGCATCTATGTTTTCTTCCGTTGAAAGCCTGTCGCCGAATCGTACCTTTTCGATTTCAAGGTACAGACTGAGATTCTCGAGTTCGCTCCTGAGCGAAACCGGCTGTTCGTCCTTTTTTGAGAGGGCATAGCGCATGAAATCAGAAAGTTTGATAACCATATCCCTAGCCTTTTCGGGGTCGGTTATAGTGAGTGAGCTGACAGAATTCAGGCTGTTGAAGAGGAAATGGGGGTTGATCTGTGATCTCAGCAATTTCAGTTCAGTCTCCTTTACCAGGCTTTCCAGCTTTGCTTCCCTTGCCTTTTTATCTGAAAGCGTCTGGAGGCTTTCGAAAAGATAATAAACCAGGATGATAATGCCGAAGATAAAGACACCTGTTCCTATCCTGTATGGGAAAGAGGAGTTCCAGTAATCCTGGTAATCGTTTCCTTCGGGCAGTATGGCTGAAACCAGCAATTTGTTGACGAGAATCCAGAGAGTCACCGACATCACTCCGCTAAGGATGAAGTTGCCTGTCACCTGCATGTTTTTATTGCCGCTGGCATTGAAGAATTTGAATGGGTACCAGAGCGACAGGCCTATCCCGGCGTATATTGCAAGAGACACGATTCCGTCGGGGATGGCTGTTTTGGTGAAGCTTCCATAGGCGAAGCAGTAGAGCAGGATCTGGCCGGCTGTTATCAACAGCCATGCCATCCACCATATTATCAGTCTTGTCCGGTTATTAAGAATCGGGTGCTTCATTCAGCATATTTTTCAATAACTTTTTAACTCGCCTCCCCCTAACACTACGGCGCCCCTTATTACCAGGTGTTTGGTCGGATCGACCATTCTGCCCGCGCGGAGTTTGCGTGAATCGCTGAATCCACCCAGGACCGGTGTAACTTCCAGTGTCACATTCCAGTCGTCGGGGACTATCAGTGTAGTGCCTCCGAACACGCAGGCTATTTCGATTTCCGAAACACCCGGGGCAAGGATCGCGCGTGTCAGGTCAAGTTCTATACCTCCGAAAATGGCCGTTATCTTTCCTCCCCTGAAATTTTGGGAGACAACCTGCCTTTCTCCGCCTCCGAACACTGAAACCAAGTCGATGAAATCATCTCCCGAGATACCTTTCCGGCCCGGGATCGATTGGCTCCAGCTTCCCCGCCTGGATACTATAAACAATATTCCTACAATTATGAATATTGAAGGCCAGAACATGTTGTACATGTGGAAAGTTTCCCTGAATATCCGCGGGATCATGAAAAAACCCCCCACGGCCATTACGATTATCCCTGCTGTTTTTTCACCTGCTCCTAATGTCATTATCAGGCCGATTGTAATAAGGAGCATGGGCCAGCTGAAGATGACATTGTTGATGAAATCAGGTATTATTCCGGTATTTCTGATTATCAGGAGAAGTCCGGCCAGTACCAGAATGACGCCAATCAATACCCTGTTGCTGACGCTGTTAAAGTGAGACTGCCTTATTGAGTCGCCTTCTTTAAGCTTTCCCCTGTCGTCCCTGAAGTCGTCCATAGTTTCCATGTGCTTGAAGATTATATAATTATAATTTATTTTGTATCTTTTTTCTCATTGACCCCCTTTCTTCCAGATAACTATCGGGATTGATAGGGGGTACAAAAGATAGTGATTATTAACTTTTCCCTATAAAACTCTCTGGTTTTTTATTCGTTTGTGTGTCAATCGGGATTTTTCATGTACATTGATAACAGCCGTTGTTTATATTTGTTTTCTGTTTCTTTTGAATAAGGATGAGATAATAAAGGCTATCCCGATAAGTATTACCAGTGATGGCCAGTAAATGGTTCTGATCAGTTCAGGGATCACGTAATCCCTGTTTTCAATAAAGAACCATGAGCCTATTGCCACGAGTATCAGTCCTCCGGTGAACTGGAGGTTAAGCAGGAGGAGGACTCCGATGAAAACCAGAAGGGTTTCCCATGTGAAGTATTCCCTCACGCTTCCCAGTCCGAGCAGGTCATTTGTGGCGATCAGCATCGCGAGGCCGAGTGTTATCAGGAACAATCCAAAGCTTATTCGCGGATGAAGTTCCATGTCTCTTTTTGTAAAGTGATCCTTAATTGTCATGATCTAAGTTGTTTTCCGGGTTAAAAATACATTAACAATAATCTGCAGGCCACAACAAATCGGTAAACTGCGGGAAATTACCGGCAAATGCTGATTATTAAAGCTTCGTGTTACTTTTTTGTTCATAATTTTTTTTAATTGGATAAGGATTTATATTTTTGCACACCAAATTTTACAGCAATGGCTCGTAATTTTACCATACCGGTCGGAGCGAACAGTAGCGGGCATTATGTGTATGAATTTGAGATAGACAAGGCGTTTTTTGATCTGTTTGAGGAATCTGAGATAAAGGAAGGAAAGCTTAAGGCACTGGTTAATGTTGACAGGGAATCGCCTCACACTGAAATCGGTTTCAGGATTACCGGGGAGGTAAGGATCAGTTGCGACAGGTGTCTGGATGAGTTTTCTCACCCGGTCGACTGCAGCAATCGTCTGCTTGTCAGGTACGGTTTTGAGAGAGATGAGAGCGATCCTGATATTATAACGCTTTCGTGGGAGGAAAACGAGCTGGATCTGAAGCAGTATTTTTATGAATTTATTCATCTGTCGCTTCCGATGCGGAGAACGCATCCCGACGATTCGAACGGGAACAGCACATGTGATCCCGTGATGCTTGAAAAGCTCAGAAAACATCTTGTATATGATGCAGAAGGAGTGAATCCCGGATGGGAAGGATTAAGGAAATTAATGAATGAAAATTAAAAGATAGTAAAATGGCACATCCCAAGCGTAAACATTCAAAGACCAGGAGAGATAAGCGCAGGACACATTACAAAGCAAGTGCTCCCACTATTGCAAATTGTTCCAACTGCGGATCTTCGGTTCTGTATCACAGGGTATGTCCTGAGTGTGGTTTTTACAGAGGCAAGCTGGCTGTTGAGAAAGAAGCCACTGCCTGATTCACATAAGCAAACCTGACAAGCTATGAATATCGGCGTAGACATCATGGGTGGGGATTATTCACCTGACGCGATTGTGGAGGGTGTGGTGGATTCCCTTGAGCACCTCTCGTCTGAAGACACCCTGGTGCTTTTGGGTGACGGGGGAGCCATTGCAAGGAATCTTGCCTCGATGAATGTTTCGTCGCCGCAATTGAAAATTATTCCCACGACAGAGGTTATTGAGATGGGCGATCATCCTGCCAAGGCCTACTCACATAAGCAGGACTCGAGCATAGCGGTTGGTTTCAGGATGCTTAAGTACCGGGAGCTTGATGGTTTTTGCAGTGCGGGGAATACTGGTGCCATGCTTGTAGGGGCAAGTTATACGGTTAATGTAATACCAGGGGTTTTCAGGCCGGCCCTTGCCACCCTCCTGCCCTGTGTCGACGGACGCAATTCCATAATGCTAGATGTTGGGCTAAATACCGACAGCAAGCCCGACGTTCTTCTTCAATACGGCATTTTGGGAAGTATTTATGCCCGCTGTGTACTGGGAATACCAAATCCCTCCGTTGGTCTCCTTAACATCGGGCATGAAGAGACAAAAGGTACTGCTGCAGTGAAAGCCGCCTATGAGCTTATGAAGGAGCATCCGGGGCTGAATTTTGCAGGCAACATTGAAGGGCATTCGCTTTTCCACGAGTACAGAGCCGATGTGGTTGTTTGTGACGGTTTTATAGGAAATATAGTACTGAAGCAGGCTGAAGCCACATACATGCTATCCAGGAAGATAAACGTAATCCACCCCTTTTTCGAACGGCTGAATTTCGAGAATATTGGGGGAACACCGATTGTGGGGATCAATGCCAACGTTGTTATAGGTCACGGTATTTCGAAGAGAAAGGCTATCAGGAACATGATCCTTCAGACACGAGCGGTTGTAAAAGCAAATCTTGCTCAGAAGATCATGGAAGCAATCTGAAATCAAAATGGCTAAAATCAGGGCTGTCATAACCGGTATCCATGCATGGGTTCCAGAATACAGGCTGACAAATACTGAACTTTCGAAGATGGTTGACACTTCGGATGAATGGATCATGCAGAGAGTGGGGATCAAGGAACGACGTATCCTTAAGGGAGAAGGTCTGGGTACATCCGACATTGCCGGACACGCGGTGAGGGGACTGCTTGAAAAGACAAAGACCTCTCCGGAAGAAGTCGATCTGCTCATTTGTGCCACCATTACTCCTGATATGGCTTTTCCTGCAACTGCAAACATTATTTCCGACAAGGTCGGGATAAAAAATGCTTTCAGCTTTGATCTTGGAGCAGCCTGCTCGGGATTTCTTTTTGCCCTGCAGACTGCCGCGGCATATATTCTTACAGGAAAGTTCAAAAAAGTAGTTGTGGTTGGAGCAGATAAAATGTCATCCATAACCGATTACACCGACCGGACCACCTGTCCTCTCTTTGGTGATGCTGCCGGGGCGGTGTTACTTGAACCCACCCGGGGGAATTACGGAATAATGGATTACATATTGCACACCGACGGATCGGGACGGAAATACCTGCATATGAAAGCTGGGGGATCGGTGAAACCGGCCTCGCATGAAACCATTGAAGCACGTGAGCATTTTGTTTACCAGGAAGGGCAGAGCGTGTTCAAATTTGCCGTTGTTAAAATGGCCGATGTTGCCGTGGAGATAATGGCTCGCAATAAGCTCAAACCTGAAGATATCGCATGGCTGGTTCCCCACCAGGCCAACCTGAGGATAATTGATGCCACCGGGAGGAGGATGGGACTTCCCCCTGAAAAGGTAATGGTGAACATCGAAAATTATGGCAATACCACTGCCGCTACCATTCCCCTCTGCCTGTGGGAATATGAAAAGAAGCTCCGGAAAGGCGATAAACTGATACTGGCCGCGTTCGGCGGAGGCTTTACCTGGGGGTCGGTTTATCTCAAATGGGCTTACGATCCGAAGTAAAGATTATTTTTCTTTTCTCAGTATTTTCCGGGAGATTCTCATTCAAAAAGGCTATTTTCCGCAAATTTATTTTTAACCGCAATAGTTTTTATAATTGCGAGTTATTATGTTTGTAAGCGTAATCCTGAAAAAAATGGCAAAATTCAACGAACCGGAGAATAACGCGGTAAATCTGATAAGCAACGGCACCGAAATAACGGGTGACATTAAATCCAACGGCGACATAAGGATTGACGGATTCCTGTCGGGTAACCTCTCTACAAAAGGGAAAGTTGTTATAGGTCCGACAGGGAAGGTGAAAGGGGAAGTCTATTGTAAAAACTCGGAAGTATCCGGTTCGGTAGAAGGAAAGATATCCGTCAGTCAACTGCTTACCCTGAAAGCTGAATCAAAGATCACGGGAGAAATTCTTACTCTCAAGCTTTCTATTGAACCGGGAGCAAAATTCACCGGAAACTGCAAAATGAGCGAAAGCGAAAATAATGAGCCAGCCAGCTTCGGAAAAGAAACAGAAAAAGCCGGAGAAAGAGCCGGAGAAAAAACCTCTAAGTGACGGACTACACAGTTTTGCCCGCTACTCCGGGATGGCTTTTCAGATGTTGACCATCATCCTGATAACTGTCTGGGGAGGGGTAAAACTCGACAAGGTGCTTGAGCTTGAAACCCCGGTTTTTACTGTTGTTTTGTCGCTTCTGGGCGTTTTTGGAGCCATTTACACCTCGCTCAGGGATTTCATAAAAAAGCAATGATTTTCGGCAAAGATGACGGGAACTCTTATTCTATATTGCCTGAACACCCTTTTCCGGCACCCATTTAATATACCAGGCACTCATTTAAACAATAAGCTTGTATCTTGAAAGATTTCAAAAAATGGTTTGTATGGCTGTTGCTGCTGGATGCAGCGATTTTTGCCGCGGGATATCTCCTGGGTAAACTGCCCGGAGTGGTCGTTCACCTGAACGACCTGGGTTTACTGACCCTCTTTTTTACATTCATATCTGTCGTGATCATGCTGATCTTCTTCAGCGGCCTTAATAAGGATCAGGGATCCAGGACAATACACATACTTGTTGCCGTCAGCCTCAAACTCCTTCTTGAACTGGTGCTAGCCGTGCTTTGGTTCTTTATTGGCAAAAAAAACACCTTCAATTCGTTGTATATGTTTTTTATATTATATTTACTGTTCACGGTGTTTACGACACTGGCGATGTTCAAGAACCTAAAAACCAAATCTTTATAAAATCTTGATCGATTTGAAAAGGATATATTTTACGGGACTTCTGTTTATTTTTATTACCGTTTGCGGGTATTCCGCCCCGGAGCAGGAATCAAATCCCGCGGTGCATGCAGAAGAGGAATTCGATGCCAGCTCATTCATTCTCGGTCACATTGCCGATGCTCACGAATGGCATATTCTTACGAAGAAAAACGGGGAACATGTTTCTCTCTATCTTCCCGTGATCCTTTATTCAAAAGGAAGCGGGCTACATGTGTTTTCGTCAAAGAAGTTTGCTCATGGGCAGGAATACAATGGATTCCGGCTTGAGGAGGAAGGCGAGCTGAAAGGAAGTATTGTAAGGGTCAAATCGGACGGTACAGTAGATATGGAGAACATGCCGCTCGATTTTTCCATTACCAAGACGGTTCTGGGAATGATGGCAGCCGCCCTGATAGGTCTTTGGCTGTTTCTTGCCCTTGCCCGTTCATACAAAAAGACCGGGATAAGTCATCCGAAGGGGATGCAGGGTTTCCTGGAGCCAATTGTGCTTTTTGTCAGGGATGATATTGCAATTCCTAATATAGGGGAGAAGAAAGCGCATAAATTCATGCCCTATCTTCTGTCGGTTTTCTTCTTCATCCTCATAAACAACCTTATGGGGCTGGTTCCTTTTCCACCTCCTTTCGGCGCCAATGTCACGGGCAATATTGCCATCACCATGACTTTGGCTCTTTTCACTTTCTTCATGATCCAGTTTAACGGGAGTAAAACTTACTGGAAGCATATTTTCGCCGCTCCCGGGGTTCCATTCTGGCTTCTTCCGATAATGATTCCCGTTGAGATCATCGGTATGTTATCAAAGCCCTTCGCGCTCATGGTCCGATTGTTTGCAAACATTACAGCGGGCCATATAATAGTGCTCAGCCTTATAGCCCTGATCTTCATTTTCAATTCACTGGCTATGGCTCCCGTTTCACTTATATTCGTGCTTTTCATGGATTGCCTCGAACTATTGGTGGCATTCCTTCAGGCATATGTTTTCACTCTGTTGTCGGCCCTTTTCATAGGAATAGCAGTGGAGGATGAACATCATTAAATATTCATTAATTAAAAGTTAAAGTTATGACAGGTACATTGGCAGCAATCGGAGCAGGGCTCGCAGTTATCGGAGCAGGTCTCGGTATCGGAAGGATCGGCGAATCAGCTATGCAAGCTATAGCCCGGCAGCCTGAGGCAGCAACAAAAATTCAGACGGCAATGATCATTTCGGCAGCTCTTATTGAAGGAGTTGCCCTCTTTGGCGTTGTTGTTGCTCTTATCGCCTAAAAGGAAATGAAATCCTGCAACGGTTGGTTTCAGGATTTCTTTTATAGAAAACAATTAAAACACAAGATATGATCTTAGCCAGTAATAGTCTGACAACTCCCGCCATCGGGACACTCTTCTGGACTGTTGTGATATTCACCATTTTCTTTATTGTTCTGACGAAATTCGCGTGGAAGCCTATTCTCAACATGGTAAAGCAGAGGGAGGAGATGATCAAGGGTTCTCTTGCCTCGGCCGAGCAGGCCAGGAAGGAGATGGTCAAGCTTCAGAGCGACAATGAAGCCATTCTTAAGAAAGCCCGTGAGGAGCGCGAATCTATTCTCAGGGAAGCCCGTGAGGTCCGCGACAAAATGATAGCTGAAGCCAAGGGCAAGGCCAGTGAGGAAGCAGAGAAGATAGCTGAAAAAGCCAGAATCAGTATTGAAAGGGAGAAGGCAATGGCTCTTGCCGATATTAAGGAACAGGTTGCGACCCTGTCGGTGGATATAGCCTCAAAGCTGCTTCGGGAAAAGCTTGGGCACACTGGGGAACAGGAAAAGCTTATCGACCATTACCTGAAGGATATCGATCTTAAAAAGAACTAAAAGTTTAAGAGTATAATGAACGAAAGCAGAATTTCGGTAAGGTATTCGAAAGCTCTTTTCCAGTCGGCTCTCGACAGGAACATTCTCGACACGATTAACCAGGATATGGCAGTGATAGGCGAGATATGCACTCTGCCTGAAGTAAAGGAATTATTGACTAACCCGGTGATCAGACCGGCAAAGAAGGCGGAAACGCTTAAGAGTATCCTGGGAAAGGATATTAATCCTCTGACACTGTCGTTTGTGGATCTGGTGGTAAAGAACGGCAGGGAGCGTTATCTTCCTTCCATTGCCAGGGTTTTTACTCATAAGACCAGGAAATACAAGGGAATGACGGAATCGGTTCTTACCACGGCAGTAAAGGTTGATCCTGAACTTAAGAAGAAGGTTTCCGGCTTGATTGAGAAACTGTTTGATACCAGGGTCGATCTTAAGGAAAACATTGATGAGTCCATTATCGGCGGATTCATTCTCAAGGTTGAGGACAATTATGTTGATGCAAGCATAAGGAACAAGTTAAGGAAGATCAAGTCGGAACTTGTTACCGGAACCTTTGAGAAACATATTTAAGCAAAAAGGAATTATAAGCAATAAAATATGGCAAGTATTAAACCAGCAGAAGTTTCAAAAATCCTCAGACAGCAGCTTGAAGGCATTCAGACAGGCGTTGAGCTTGAAGAGGTTGGTACAGTCCTTGAGGTTGGCGATGGTATCGCCCGAATATACGGATTGTCAAATGCGGAGTCGAATGAGCTGATAGAATTCGAGAACGGCATTGAGGCGATTGTATTAAACCTTGAAGAGGACAATATTGGCGCGGTACTTCTCGGTCCGACCGAGGAGATCAATGAAGGTGACATAGTCAAGCGTACTGGAAGGATAGCCTCCATAAAGGTGGGGGAAGGCTTGTTGGGAAGGGTTATCACACCTACCGGACAGCCTCTTGACGGTAAGGGACCGGTTGAGGGTGAGCTTTATGAGATGCCTTTCGAAAGGAAGGCGCCGGGCGTTATCTTCCGTCAGCCTGTCAAGCAGCCGCTGCAGACGGGGATCAAGGCTATTGACGCGATGATACCTATTGGAAGGGGTCAGCGTGAGCTTATCATCGGTGACCGTCAGACGGGAAAGACAGCCATAGCCATCGATACCATCATAAACCAGCGCAGTAATTTTGAAAAGGGCAAGCCGGTTTATTGTATATATGTGGGAATAGGGCAGAAAGGCTCAACTGTTGCGAATATAGCCAAGACACTTGAGGAACACGGAGCTCTCGACTATACGGTGATTGTGCTTGCAACGGCTTCCGACCCGGCTGCATCACAGTTCTATGCTCCTTTTGCCGGAGCTGCCATCGGGGAATTTTTCCGCGACACCGGCCGCGATGCTCTGATCATCTACGATGACCTTTCGAAGCAGGCTGTTTCATACCGCGAAGTTTCACTTCTCCTCCGCCGTCCGCCGGGACGTGAAGCATACCCGGGCGACGTTTTCTACCTGCACTCGAGGCTTCTTGAAAGAGCAGCCAAGATAATCGAATCGGACGATGTTGCCAGGCAGATGAACGATCTCCCCGAGTCAATACGCCATATGGTAAAGGGAGGGGGATCGCTTACAGCGCTTCCTATTATTGAAACACAGGCGGGCGACGTGGCCGCGTACATTCCCACCAACGTGATATCTATCACCGACGGTCAGATATTCCTTGAATCAAGCCTCTTCAACGCGGGTGTGCGCCCTGCGATCAACGTCGGTATTTCGGTGTCGAGGGTAGGGGGTAATGCCCAGATCAGGTCGATGAAGAAGATTGCCGGTACCCTTAAGGTTGACCAGGCACAGTACCGCGAACTCGAAGCCTTCTCGAAATTCGGCTCCGATCTCGATGCAGCCACGCTTGCAATCCTCAACAAGGGAGCAAAGAACGTCGAAATCCTGAAGCAGGGTCAGTATGCTCCCATGCCGGTTGAAAAGCAGGTTGCAATAATTTTCTGCGGAACAATGGGACTGCTGAGAGACGTTCCTGTCAACAAGGTAAAGGAATTTGAAAATGAATACCTCGAATACCTTGAACTGAAGCACCGGGATGTGCTCGACCAGCTCGGAGCAGGCGTAATAAATGACAGTATTACCGACACTCTCGAGAAGACCGCTCATGAACTTGTACAAAAATACAAACCCTGAACCGGCCGGGGAAACTGAAAAACTTAAACTTGAATGTCTAATTTAAAAGCAATACGGGTAAGGATAGCCTCAGTCAAGTCGACACGGCAGATAACATCGGCGATGAAGATGGTATCCGCCGCCAAACTGAGGAAAGCGCAGGATAAGATTGTCAGGCTAAGGCCTTATGCAAATAAGCTTCACGACATACTTGTGAATCTCTCACAGAGTCTCGCGGAGATGGAGGTTGAAAATGTCTATGCAGCAAGGGAAGGGGAGCCTGAGAATGTGCTGATAGTGGTTGTAACATCAAACCGCGGTTTGTGCGGCGCTTTCAATTCGAATGTGATAAAGGAAGCCAGAAGGATTGTTGCCGAGGATTATCTCGATCAGTACAAAAAAGGCAATGTCAGATTCCTTACGATAGGCAAGAACGGGTTTGACAACCTGAGGAAGCAGAAGTTTCCAATAGCTGCCGAATATAATGATCTTCTCAACGATCTCAACTTTGAAGGGACCGTAAGCATTGCAGAAAAGGTGATGCAGGCTTTTACCACCGGCGAATACGACAGGGTGGAGCTGGTATACAACCATTTCAAGAATGCGGCTGTTCAGCAGCTTACCAGGGAATTGTTTCTTCCTGTCGAATCGGTTCAGGAGGAGTTTAAGTCTTTTCTCAGTACCGACTACATTTATGAACCCGGCAAGGAGGAGATTATTAAGGAGCTCATCCCGAAATCGCTGAAGATACAGTTTTACAAGGCCATACTCGATTCCTTTGTTGCCGAGAACGGCGCCAGGATGACGGCAATGCACAAGGCTACGGATAATGCCACAACAATGATAAACGAACTTACCCTGCAGTATAACAAGGCACGGCAGGCATCCATCACCAACCAGATACTTGAGGTTGTAAGCGGTGCAGAGGCACTGAAGGGATAAGAAATGTAATTCTGATAGCTGAAGGGATATGTATACTCAACCGGAACTGAAGAAAATAATCGATACATCGCTTGTCAACCTTTCCTATAATCATGAGTCGGAAAGGCTGACCGATCCGGTGAAGTATGTTCTTTCCATAGGAGGAAAACGGCTCAGGCCTGTTCTGGCCCTGCTCGTATGCAACATGTACAGCGACAAGATAGATGAGGCTGTGATACCGGTCACGGGACTGGAGATTTTTCACAATTTCACTCTTGTGCACGACGACATAATGGATAAGGCTTCAGTCAGAAGGGGCTTTCCCACTATTCACACGAAGTGGAACGTCAATCAGGCGATACTCTCGGGCGACATTATGGCCTTTATGACCAATGATTGCCTGCTCCAGAGTCCGCCCCACCTGCTGCAGAAGGTTTTCAGGATCTTCAATAAGACAGCGATAGAAGTATGTGTAGGTCAGCAGCTGGATATGGATTTTGAAAAAGCCGCGATCGTGTCGAGGGCCGAGTATATCAGGATGATTGAGCTCAAGACGGCATTGCTGATAGCCACATCCGCGAGGATAGGGGCATTGTTCGGCGGAGCCGACGACAGGGAAGCTGACCTGATGTATGAATTCGGGAGGAATCTAGGGCTTGCATTTCAGATCAGGGATGATATTCTGGACACCTATGGCGATAAGAAGGTATTCGGCAAGACCACAGGAGGAGATATCATCGCCGGCAAGAAGACATTTCTTTATGTGAAAGCCATGGAAATTGCCACGGCCGATCAGAAGAAGAAGCTTAATGAGTTGTATATCGCCGGGAACGATCCGGCTGTCAAGGTGAAGGAAGTGACTGAATTTTACGACCAGCTCAGGATCAGGGCATTTGCAGAGAGTCAGATGGAAGACTATCACGGTACCGCCATGGATTTTCTGGAGAAAGCCGGAGCGGCGGCCGATCGAAAGACTGAACTGATCCAGATGGCAGGATCGCTCCTGGGGAGGGATCATTAAGGAAACAATAAATAGACTTTTAAAGGAAACTTAGTTAAACAACAATAATAATTCGGATTTATGGCAAAGAATACTGGGAAAATAAGCCAGATCATCGGCCCGGTGGTTGACGTGGTGTTTGACAGGCAGGGTGCTGAGATGCCCGATATTTATGATGCCCTCGAGATCAAAAGGAATGATGGCTCATCCCTTATCGTTGAGTGTCAGCAGCATATCGGCGAGAATACTGTCAGGACCATTGCTATGGACTCAACCGACGGATTGCGCCGGGGTATGGATGTGATAGCTACCGGATCGCCTATCACGATGCCGATAGGCGACCAGATCAAGGGACGTCTCATGAATGTGACCGGTGATGCTATCGACGGGATAGGCTATCTCGACAAGGAGGGAGGTTATCCTATCCACAGGAAACCACCGCAATATGATGAACTGTCAACGGAAAAGGAGGTTCTATACACTGGGATCAAGGTTATCGACCTTATCGAGCCTTATTCCAAGGGAGGAAAGATCGGTCTGTTTGGCGGTGCAGGTGTAGGAAAGACAGTTGTTATCCTGGAGCTTATCAACAATATTGCCAAAGCCTATTCCGGATTATCGGTTTTTGCAGGTGTCGGGGAAAGGACCAGGGAAGGCAATGACCTTCTGCGCGAGATGCTTGAAGCCGGTGTAATAAACTATGGCAAGGATTTTCTTGAAAATATGGAATCGGGAGGATGGGATCTTTCGAAGGTTGATATGGATGCTCTCAAGGAATCGAAACTGGCGCTTGTCTTCGGCCAGATGAATGAGCCTCCCGGAGCAAGGGCAAGGGTTGCACTTTCCGGACTTTCTGTAGCAGAACATTTCAGGGATGGTGACGGGAAGAGCGGCGGAAGGGATATCCTTTTCTTCATGGACAATGTTTTCCGTTTTACCCAGGCCGGATCGGAAGTATCTGCTCTTCTGGGCCGTATGCCTTCAGCCGTGGGTTACCAGCCTACTCTTTCAACCGAGATGGGAATAATGCAGGAGCGTATTACATCGACACGTCACGGTTCCATCACATCGGTTCAGGCAGTATATGTACCGGCCGACGACCTTACCGACCCGGCTCCCGCGACAACATTTGCTCACCTCGATGCCACCACGGTTCTGAGCCGTAAGATATCCGAGCTCGGTATCTATCCTGCTGTTGATCCGCTTGATTCGACATCCAGGATACTTACTGCCAACATCGTTGGAGAAGCACACTACAACTGCGCCCAGCGCGTCAAGGAGATCCTTCAGAGATACAATGAGCTGCAGGATATCATTGCCATCCTCGGGATGGATGAGCTTTCGGAGGAGGACAAGCTGACCGTGCACAGGGCAAGAAGGGTTCAGAGGTTCCTCTCACAGCCTTTCCATGTGGCCGAACAGTTCACGGGCATAAAAGGAGCTCTTGTATCGATCGAGGATACAATTAAGGGCTTCAATATGATTCTTGAAGGGAAAGTGGATCAGTATCCGGAAGCGGCATTCATGCTTGTAGGTACTATCGAGGACGCGATTGAAAAAGGGGAGAAGATACTCGCGCAGTCGAAGTAAGCGCGCTGTACACCGCGCACCGCTTTAACATTAACGAGCAACGAATTTAAAATGAAGTTAGAAATCATCACTCCCGATAAAAAAGTATATGAAGGGGAGGTCAAATCAGTAAGAGTTCCCGGAAAGAAGGGTTCTTTTCAGGTGCTGAAGGACCATGCCCCTATTATTTCAACCCTGGAGAACGGACCGGTGATCCTTGTCGATACGGCAAATATTGAATCATCATTTGAGATCAACGGCGGTGTTATTGAAGTAAAGGCCAACAAGATTATCCTGCTGGCCGAGTCGGTAAAATAAACTCATCGCCGATGACTTCCGATGAATTCAGGAAACACGCCCATGAACTGGTCGACTGGATGGCTTCTTATATGGATGAGGTTGAGAAGTATCCGGTCAAATCGTCTGTAAAGCCGGGAGAGGTATTCACTAAACTGCCCGACGATCCTCCTGTTAAGCCTGAATCGTTTGAATCGTTCATGAAGGATCTGGACGAGATCATCATGCCGGGTATGAGTCACTGGCAGAGCCCCAATTTCTTCGCGTATTTTCCTGCTAATACCAGCGCTCCTTCCATACTTGCCGAGATGATAACGGCGACCCTGGGAGCCCAGTGCATGATATGGGAAACATCGCCTGCCGCCACCGAACTCGAAGAAAAGATGATGATCTGGCTGAGGGATCTTATAAAGCTTCCCAGGACTTTCGAAGGAGTTATCCAGGATTCGGCATCTACCTCGACCCTTGCCGCGATTCTTACAGCAAGGGAGAAAGCCACCGATTTCAGGATCAATGAAGAAGGTGCGGCCTTGTATCCCGGATTAAGGATATATTGTTCCGAGCAGACACATTCCTCAATAGAGAAGGCAGTTAAAATAAGCGGTATCGGGAGGGAAAACCTGGTAAAAATACCTGTCAGGAAGGATTTCACCATAGATGTGAAGAAACTCAGGGAAGCCATTGAAAATGATAAAACAGCCGGTATGAAGCCCTGTTGTGTCATAGCCACGCTTGGCACAACCGGTACAACCGCCATCGATCCCCTTAAGTCGATAGGCAGGATATGCGCCGAAAACGGGATCTGGTTTCATGTCGACGCCGCGATGGGCGGTACAGCCCTTATCCTTCCTGAATACCAGTGGATGCTTGACGGGAAGGAATTCATCGATTCAATAGTTTTCAATCCTCATAAATGGATGTTCACCGGCTTCGACTGCTCGGCTTACTTTGTTAAAAACCCTGCTTATCTGATCAGGACATTCGAGATACTGCCCGAGTATCTCCGGACAAGGACCAGGGGTGAGGTGAATGATTACCGCGACTGGGGAATTCCCCTGGGGAGAAGGTTCAGGGCCCTCAAGCTCTGGAGCGTGATGAGGATGTATGGTGTTGAAGGGCTTCGCGACAAGGTGCGCGGACATATAAGGATAGCCAAGCGGCTCGCGGAACTTATCATACGTGAAGATGACTTCCAGATTCTTGCGCCGGTCACGCTGAACGTGGTTTGTTTCAGGTACAGACCGGCAGGAAAGGATGACGATGAGGTCAACAGGATCAATGAAACATTGAACCACAGGCTGAATGACACGGGCAAGATTTACCTCACTCATACCACCGTCAGCGGGATTTACACGCTGCGGATGGTTATCGGTCAGACAAATGTCACTCCGAAGCATGTTGAGAAAGCCTGGAAGCTTATAATGAAAACTGCAAGGGAGCTTTAGAGCCTGTGTCCGGCGATCCCTTTTCCTTTGCCTATATTCATGCCGAAGACATCAATGCTGAACAGCATTTTAATGTATGGGCTTTCCCCGATGTCACGCCAGGAAGCCTCAACTCCCGATGATATCAAAAATGGCATTCTGAAAAGGTAGAAATCGGTCATCAGCTGAACCCCGAACGACTCGAATTTCTCTCTGTAATTATGGTATTCATTCCTGATGATCCTTCTTCCTTCTTCATCAAGTACGGAAACAAAAGTATAATTATCATATCCAACCGACTGGTCATAAAAAACATCGGATCTGATCCTTGTCATGTACAGTATTCCCCCCAGCCTGAAGTCAGGATAGGCAACGGGCATGTAGTAATCGACCGAAGCGGTAAGCAGTTGCAGGGAGACGATATTCTCGTACCATTCATTGATATAAGGCTTTCTTACTCCGATATAGCCCCTGGCAAAATCAATTCTGTTTCCAAGAACAAACTTTTCCGGATTCTGTTGCTCGGCTTCCAATCTCAGCCTGAAGCCATGGTTTTTCAGTAATCCCGGGAAATACAGTGAAAGCTTCCCCGACAGGATATCCCCGTAAATAGCTTTATCGAAGGGATAAGCGGAATAATTCAGATCGATTGTCTGTGCGTATGAAGGGTATATATCCCTGACCGCGTAGCGTCTGTAATTCGAGAAATAGAACCTTCCCGTCAACTGGTTCTGCAGCTTGTCGTAGCTGTTGGTTTCGCGAAGGTAGATGTAATCATTTTTTATTGAGGAAGAAGCTGAGAGGTAAAGCTGCCTTGTAAAGCTTCCTCCCCTGAACACAAGGGGGATGGATATTTTGTTTTCCCATGAGTATCCGTTGGAGAATATTTCGGGATCGGCAGCATCCCTGCCGAACTTTTCCACGATTACCGGGTTGCCGTATTCAATACCCGTCTCAATGACGGGATACCATCCCATCCATTTTATATTTGAATGCACTTTATGCCCCTGGGCCGCCGTGTATTCGTATCCCAAGGTGGATATCAGGGTGCTGAGGTTGTTCTGAGTCATCAGGGTGAAGCCCGGGGTTACAGATAAAGGATCGTCCTGAATTTTATTAATATCGGCATAGAATGGCATCCAGCTGTGGAAACGGAAGAGTTTCTTCCATTTTCTGTATGGCGACGGCAAGTAAACGTTGCCGGGGTCACTTTCGGCCGGAAGCTTTTGAGCTTCAAAGCGGTTAATGAGGTAGGAATCATGGGAATGTACTACGGGTTCAGCGGCTGGTTCCCGCGGTATCGCGGCGCTGCTTATATTGTTTCCCGATGAAGTGTAGTTGGTAAAAAGCATCACCGACCCGTTTATGCTGAGGTCGCTTGTACCGAATCTCGAACGTGTCAGCTGAGTTACTGAGTTATCGGATTTGCGGAGGTAAACATTGTCGGTGCCGTTCAGGGAACTCACATAAAACAGGGAATCGTTTCTGAAGAAGGAAGACTGGATGTCGTCAGTACCTGTCTCCACAAGCGTTTGCCAGCTATTGTTTTCAAGGTTGAGGCGGAGTATGCCTTCTCCCTTTTCATCCATATTGATCACGGTAATATTTCTTCCCGTGTCGTCCCACTGCGGCCTTTGGAGCGGTGTGTTGCCTGGAGCATTTATTGTATGAAGTTTCTCACCGCTGGAAGCATCGAGTATGTTCAGTGTGTTAACATTGCCGGGCTTGTTTTCGACGGCTGCCACGAGGGTTCCGTCGGGAGAAAGGGAAGCCGACATGTACCTGGTCTTCTTCGTCAGCCGCCTTACCCTTTTTGTACTGATGTCCATAAGCATTATCTCCGACCACTCCCTGTTTGCCCATCGTGGGTCGGAATGAGTTTCAACCCATACAAGCTTTCCGTTTCCGAAGGATATGAAATAAGGATTTATATTACCCGGGAGGTGGATCCTTTTTTCGCTGTTATCCGAGGGCTTTATCATAACGAATGACGCGGGCTCGGAAAGGGAGGTTTTTACTGCTATTATGGCATCCCTGCCGGCCCGGACAGGCGAATGGTAAGAAATGAATTCCTTTCCTTTGTCGGGATTCAGAACAGTGTAGTTCAGGCTTGCCGATCTGGCATCATCCTTTGTCCAGATTGTCTTTAGCGAATCGAAAGTTTCGTCGAAAAGCCGTTTTTTGGTCAGCGAGGCTGACTTTCTGAGACTAAGATTCACGGGATTAATCAGGAAGGGAGCATTTCCGGTCAGGTTTAGGGCTTTGCGCCATATCTGCCTGTCGTATCCGTAGTACGACCATGCCATCATCTGATAGCCGTACTGGTAGTGGTTGGGAACATAGTCTCTGAATGACCCGTTAACGGATTTATCGTATGAAAAGACATTGCCCCTTTCCAGCATCAGGGCCTTGAGATGTTTCTGAAAAGAAGGTGTTCTTCCGCGCCCTGAGCCTGTCAGCACCGATTCAGTAAACACGGCATCGCCTTCGAGGTGCCACAGAGGCAGCAATGCCGAGACCATTCCCGTGAACTGTTGTCCTGACAGAACCGACATTGCCTTTGTGAATCCCTTTTTCAGAGATTCCATCTGCATCACGTGGGTAAGTTCATGGATGGCAAGCTGGGTGTTTGCTTCGAGTGGGATGGAATTTTGTTCGGGAGTGGGGAATATTTCCATTCTGTTGGGAGCCCAGGCAACATATCCGTTCGATTTGATTGTATGGTTATGTATTATAACCGGTATCCTGAACTTGTTAACCGGGTAGATCTCAGAGAGCTGTGACCAGGCTTTGTCGAGCGACCGGGCAAAATCAATTCCGGCATCACCGTATGTCTTCGGATATATTACGGTGAACCGGTCGGTTACGATCTGCATCCATTTCAGGGAAGCCGGATCCTGGCCTGTGTTATAATACTGGGCTGATGCAATCCCGGTGAAGAGAAGATATATGATAATTATCAGCGGTCGGTATTTCATTGATAGAAATTTACGCAAACATAGCAAATTTAGCCGGTATGCCTTCATTTGCACATAGTCTGAAAAATTTCGTAATTTCACCGCTTTGTCATTTGAATGAATTTCAGGAAAAACCAGATCTTTCTGATGGGAAAAAACTTTAAGCTGACAGAAACGATATCCGGCTGGATGGTATTCGCGGCCGCCCTTATCACTTACCTCCTTACTCTTGAACCGACAGCCAGCCTGTGGGATTGCGGAGAATATATTGCTTCGGCCTTCAAACTGGAGGTCGGTCATCCTCCCGGGAATCCCGTGTTCATGGTTGTTGCCAGATTCTTCTCCTTGTTTGCTTTTGGTGACACTGCGAAGGTGGCAGCCACCATCAATGCCATGTCGGCTCTTGCAAGCGCGTTCACTATACTTTTTCTTTTCTGGACCATTACTCATCTGGCAAGAAGATTACTGGTGAGGAAAAACGAGGAGCCGGGAACAGCACGGACAATAGCCATTATATCAGCAGGTGCTGTCGGAGCGCTGGCTTTCACCTTCTCCGATTCCTTCTGGTTTTCGGCAGTCGAGGGAGAGGTGTATGCTTCCTCCTCATTTTTCACTGCACTTGTTTTCTGGGCAATACTGAAGTGGGAAGATGTTGCCGACGAGGAATATGCCAACAGGTGGATCATCCTTATAGCTTTCCTTATGGGGCTTTCCATAGGGGTACATCTTCTTAATCTTCTTGCAATCCCTGCCATTGTGCTGGTTTATTATTTCCGCAGGTATGAGTTTTCATGGAAAGGTCTTGTCCTTTCGCTGGGAATTTCGTTTATAGTGCTGGCTCTTCTGCTTTACGGGATCATGCCTGGTCTTGTCACAATTTCATCCAGGCTCGACATGTTCTTTGTCAATGTCCTCGGCATGCCTGCCAACAGCGGTATGATATTCCATTTCATCCTGCTTGTTCTTTTCTTTTTTCTTGCCGTCAGGGCTACCCTTTACTCCTCCAGGCGGACAAGTAACGCCGCGTTTTCTATTGCTGCCATGCTCTTATCGGGCATATGGGTGATATCCGGATCGATGGTACTGAACATTGCCATCCTGGGAGCTGTTGCCTGGTTCATCTGGTACCTTGCCGGTAAGGACCGCGTAACACTCAACACCGTTCTCACTTCAGTTGTGGTTGTCCTCATCGGATTTTCGGCAAACGCGATAATAGTTATAAGGGCGAATGCGAATCCTCCCCTCAATGAGAATCAGCCGGAGAATCCATTCAGTCTGCTTTATTTCCTGAACAGGGAGCAGTATGGATCGCGTCCTCTTTTCTGGGGCCAGTATTACAATGCCCCGGTTATCGATTATGCCGACGGGAAGCCGAAATATGTACTTGAGGATGGGAAATACATAATCAGCGCGTATGATCTGGAGCGGGTGTATGATGAGAGGTTTCTGACATTTTTCCCCAGGATGTGGAGTGATCAGAGCGAACATCAGGAGATGTACAAGGAATGGGGAAAGGTTAAGGGGATTCCCGTACCGGTAACAAAACAGTCGGGAGAGAAGGAAATAATCCGTAAACCGAAGTTCAGAGAAAACCTCAGGTTTATGTTCTCCTACCAGTTGGGATACATGTATATGAGGTATTTCATGTGGAATTTTGCGGGAAAGCAGAACGACACCCAGGGCACAGGGGGGGCAATCAACGGGAACTGGATAAGCGGCTTACGATTCCTTGATGAGCCCCGTACGGGATCGCCTGACCTGCCTCCGGGCATGAAGGAGGATACATCGCGGAATGTCTATTATCTTCTTCCCTTACTGCTTGGGCTGGTCGGCATATTCTACCAGTTCAACCGCGATTTCAAAAACTGGTGGGTGGTGCTTCTTTTATTCCTGATGACGGGAGCGGCCATAGTGTTATACCTTAACCAGTATCCAAACCAGCCCAGGGAGAGGGATTATGCCTATGCAGGATCCTTTTATTTCTTCGCGGTGTGGATCGGTCTGGGAGTGCTTGCCCTGTATGAAGCGCTGTCGGGCATGCTTGGAGAGAAGTTTTCCGCCCCGGCTGCAGGCGCCCTGTGTATGGTTGTACCTGTACTGATGGCCTTTCAGAACTGGGACGATCACGACCGGTCGGGGCGTTACCTTGCCCGCGATGTAGCCTTCAATTACCTCAATTCCTGTGCCCCGAATGCCATTCTTTTTACAAATGGAGACAATGACACCTTCCCCCTCTGGTATGCCCAGGAAGTGGAAGGAGTAAGGACCGATGTAAGAGTCTGCAATCTGATGCTTCTCAATACCGACTGGTATATCAACCAGATGAAGAGGGCTGTATATGAGTCTGCCCCGCTGCCAGTCACCCTGCCTCCGCGGAAGTACTATGATGGAGTGAACAACCAGGTTTTCATTGTTGAGAAGACTACAGACCCAATCAGTATTTCCACGGTTATCGACTGGATAATGAGCGATAACATGGCCACCAAGATACAGTTATCCGCGAACGAAATACTTGATGTAATCCCGTCGAGAACTATCAGGATTCCCGTCGATTCGGCGAAGGTGCTGGCCTCGGGGACTGTAAAGCCTGAGGATGCCGGCAAGATAGTCCCTTACATAGATATCAAGCTGAAGGGAAGCTCGATACTTAAGAGCCAGCTGATTCTTCTCGATATTCTCGCGCATAACAACTGGGAGCGTCCTATTTACTATGTCACCGGGTATCATGATGATGCCCTGGGGCTTGAAGAGTATTTCCAGCTCGAGGGGCTTGCCTACAGGCTTGTTCCCATCAAGTCGGAAATCACTAACTGGTATGAGTACGGGCGTATTGATACAGATATCCTGTATGAAAACATAGCGAACAAATTTGTCTGGGGGGGAGCCGCCGATCCGGATGTCAACCTCGACTATCATCATATAAGGACTCTGATGGTGATCAGGTCCAGGCTGGTTTATGCCCGTCTGGCAAAGTCACTTGCAGCAGAAGGCAAGAATGAGAAGGCCCTGGCTGTCCTTAACAACTGCATGGAGTCGCTTCCGGTTAACAAATTCCCTTACGATACGTATTTCACCGACCTGATAGAGGGATATTTTGCTGCAGGGGATTCTGCCAGGGCTGTTGAACTGACCAGGGAAATGAGCGCTTATTATTTTGGGAGGCTCGAATATTTCCTGAAGCAGAATCCGTATGTCCTGAGTTCCGCGGAGTATGAGATACAGTCAGCCATTCAGTACACGGCAAGGGCAGCGGCTTTCTGCGAAAAATACGGTCAGGAGGAGATCGCTGGGGAGATCAACGGGAAGCTTGAGGGATACTACGCGGAATACGTGGGCAGGCAAAGAAATGCCGGGAATTAGAGAACAGCACTGCCGCCGGCAATGGAAATACAGGAAAGAAAAACGATTCTCAGGAACGGTAGATGGTCTGCTTATCCTCCTGTTGGAGGTATTTTTCAAGCAGGGCGTAGACTTTTTCCGGGTAAACCGGCTTCAGGATATATTCTGTGCATCCGGCAATAAAGGCGTCTGATTTTGATTGTTCGGATGAAAAGGCTGTGATCATCAGAACCGGGACATTCTTTCTTGTTTTTCTAAGCATCCTGGTGCAGTCGATACCGTTAACCAGCGGGATCAGGAAATCCATTATAACCAGGTCGATTTTTCTGTTATCCGTGTTAACGAAATCGATAAAATCCCTTCCCGTACGGAATTTTACCACTTCAGCCCCTGAGCTCAGGAGGAGGGTTTCATAGTACCTGCTGGAAGGTACGTCATCCTCGACAATGACAATGGTCTTGTCTGTTAATTCTAAACTGCTGAAGTTCAAGGACATTTAAAATTGAATTTGACTGATACTAATTTACAACAACTAATAATTGTCCGCCTTTTTAGCAAGCACAGTTATTAACAACTTATAAACAAAAATAATGCCGGGGACCCAAAAATCAAAGGTATTCGTCAAAGAAAACTGGCGTTCGTCAAAGAAAACGGACGTTCGTCAAAGCTGAAAGGTCAGGATTTATTATCTGCACTCCCAGTAGTATCGCTTGTCGCCGATTACGACATCGCCCTGGGTTTCGATAGCAACCAGATCGGCATCGCAGTACTGAGCTTCGGGGCCTTCGTTGATAATCCCCTTCCCGGTCTGGTAGGTTATTTCGCGGCATATCTTGCATGATCCCAGAATTTCGCATGATACGAAAGCTATTGAAAGAAGGATGAATGATGCGGTGATTACTAATATCCGTTTCATATGCCGTGTTTTTTCAAAATGAACATATGCAAGTATTGTGCCTTTCTTTTAATTCAAAAACGAATATTTTAAAATAATATTAGGTATTTTGATGCAACAATTTTTCAAAATAAATGTCATTTATCAGGAATTGAAATCAAAAGGAATTAAAACATTACTGTCATGGAAGATATTAATAAAATGAAGAAACATGTGACTGTAGTCGGAGCCATACATATTGGTCTGGGTTTTCTCGGTCTGATAGCAGCAATGGCAATCTTTTTTGCACTGAGGTTTGCACATGGTTTTGTCGGCGACGAAGAGATCGCCGCTATGGTTATCAACTTTTTATCGGCAAGTCTGCCACTGCTCATCGGATTTTTGTCTACGCTTGGGCTTGTAGGCGGTATAGGGCTTCTTTCGTTTCAGCCCTGGGCAAGGATCATCGTGATGATCATCGCGGCTGTAGGATGCCTGAATATCCCCATCGGGACTCTCATAGGAGTCTATTCCCTCTGGGTGCTGTTGCAGGACGAAACGATCAAACTGTTTGAAGCCGGAAGGATGAATTCCGCTCAGAGTGGCCCGGTCGCAGTCTGAAATTCAGAGCTGCTTTTCTCCGTCAGCCGTGGACATAGCCTTTCGCGTGCAGGCATTTGACCGGAACTCTTTTTTTTCTAAATTGTCGTAAAAAATTATCCATGGCTGACGACAATAAGATTATTTTCTCGATGTACCGGGTTGGGAAGACATTTCCTCCTCATCGACAGGTTCTTAAGGATATTTCTCTTTCCTTCTTCCTGGGAGCCAAAATCGGAATAATAGGTCTTAACGGATCAGGGAAATCCACCCTTCTGAAGATAATTGCCGGAATTGAAAAAGAATACCAGGGCGAAGTTACTTTCGTTCCGGGTTATACCGTGGGTCACCTGCCCCAGGATCCTCTTCTTGACGACAGCCGGACTGTAAGGGAGGTTGTGGAGGAGGGTGTCAGTGAAACGATCGATCTTATATCGGAGTATGAATCGATAAATGAGAAATTCGGTGATCCGGAGGTTTATGAGAATCCCGACCGGATGCAACAACTGATGGACCGTCAGGCATTGCTTCAGGAGAAGATCGACTACACCGACGGATGGAATATCGATCACAGGCTCGAAAGGGCAATGGATGCACTCAGATGTCCCGACAGCGGCACCAGTGTGAGCATTCTTTCAGGAGGGGAGAGGAGAAGGGTTGCCCTTTGCCGGCTTCTTTTGAAGCAGCCCGACATATTGCTGCTCGATGAGCCGACCAATCATCTCGATGCCGAATCGGTACATTGGCTCGAAACGACCCTTAAGCAGTATCGCGGCACTGTTATTTGTATAACACACGACAGGTATTTTCTCGACAATGTCGCGGGATGGATTTTGGAGCTCGACAGGGGCGAAGGCATTCCCTGGAAGGGAAACTATTCATCGTGGCTCGAACAGAAGGCAAAACGTCTGGAAATAGAGGAAAAAGGCAATGTAAAAAGAAGGAAGATGCTTGAACGGGAACTGGAATGGGTAAGGATGTCGCCCAAAGCCCGCCATTCAAAATCAAAAGCCCGTCTGAACGCATATGAAAATCTTTTCAACCAGGATGTGAAAGCCAAGGAGGAAAGGCTCGAGATATTCATACCCAACGGTCCCAGGCTTGGCGACAAGGTTATCAGGGCAAAGGGCGTGGCCAAATCGTATGGCGACAAGCTGCTTTTCGAGGACCTGGATTTCGATCTTCCGCCGAATGGTATTGTAGGTGTTATAGGTCCGAACGGAGCCGGCAAGACAACTCTTTTCCGTATGATAATGGGACAGGAGAAAGCAACGAAAGGAGAGTTTGAAGTAGGCGAGACTGTTGTCCTGGGATATGTCGACCAGTCTCATTCAGAGATCGATCCGGAGAAGACGGTCTATGAGGTGATTTCAGGAGGACAGAACGATGTTATGGTGGGTAACCGGCTTATAAATGCCCGGGCCTATGTTTCGAGGTTCAACTTCACCGGGGCCGATCAGGAGAAGAAATGCGCGGTACTTTCAGGAGGCGAGCGCAACAGGCTGCACCTGGCCCTGACCCTTAAGTCGGGTGCGAATGTCCTTCTTCTCGACGAACCCACGAACGACATTGATGTTAACACCCTCAGGGCCCTCGAAGAAGGGCTGGAAAACTTTGCCGGCTGCGCGGTGATTATCTCGCACGACAGATGGTTTCTCGACAGGGTTACAACCCATATGCTTGCTTTTGAGGGCGATTCAAAGGTGGTGTGGTTTGAAGGCAATTACTCGGAATACGAGGAAAATTACAAAAGACGTGTTGCAGACACAACGCCGAAGCGAATTAAATATAAAAAGCTGGTCTAAATAAAAGTCTTGCAAGTCTTGCAAGTCCTGCCAATTGAAAGGACCTGCAAGACCTGCATGACCTGCATGACCTGCATGACCTGCAAGACCCCAAAACTTATGACATGCGATCACTGATTATCAGCTGTATCCTTTTCAGTACCTTTCTTCTGACTTTTCCTGCCGGGGCTCAGATCGGTCGCCGCTTTCCTTCGGAGAAGAAGGTAGTGACTGATCCGCTTACCGGGGTTCAGCAGACCTTTTTGACGAGCAGCCAGTCGGGTAATTCAAAGATTTACGATACTCAGCGGCAGTGGACTGCCGACGGGAAGTGGCTTGTGTTCCGTTCGCGAAGGGTTCCGGGCGAGACTCTGGCGGTCAATGAAGAGAGCGGCGACATAGTCCAGGTAACTGAAGGCGCTTACATGGGGGTGCAGACTCTTGCTTCAAAGTCGATGATGCTGTATTTCATGCGTATGAACCTCCGCCAGGTGGGGCAGACGAAGCCCGGACCGGTCCAGATTGTTGAGGTCGATCTGGACGGGTTGTTTGCCGACAGCGAAGCCGGACAGCTTAAGGCGGAAAATGAATACCAGAGAGTATGCGGAACCATTCCGGCTGAGGTTGGCGCCGGTGGCAGCATGGCCCTCGATGCCGGTGAGGACTGGGTTTACTACCGTATAGGCAAGGCTGAAGCGGAAAGAAGGATAGCTTCAGGCATGAAGATCGATGCGAATATAGGTCCGGGTAACATGGAAGAGGGTCCTTCGGGCATAGGGAAGATGAATATTAAGACCGGGGAGACCGGTCTGGTTGTTATTCTTCCTTTCCAGGTGGGGACTATCCAGTCAAACCCATCGGTTCCGGGTGAGATAGTCTTTTGCCGGGAAAGCGGGGACAGGGCTCCGCGGCGGAGCTGGACAGTAATGTCAGACGGATCGGGGCTCAGGCCACAGGGCGCGGGGCACGGGGCGCAGTGACAGGTCGTGCAAGTCGTGCAGGTCATGCAGGTCATGCAAGTCTTTTACGATGAAGATCTAGCTGTTTGATGTGACTTGAATCTTTAACCTCGAATATCGAATCGAATGCAGTGAAGTCAACCCCTCCGGGGTTGTACTTGTTGTGGGGCGCCATTTTCCCGGGGCGATACCCGGGCTATTGGAAGATGACACCTCCGGTGTCAGGAATCCCAATATAACCCACCCCGGAGGGGCTCAGGGACCATATAGCAAACTCCCTTTTATAAATCTTTTTCTATATTATGATTTTATAAAAATTAATTATTTTCTATTTTTTATTATCTTTGAATTTGGGTTCTCATTATTTATCCATTCTAGTTTACCTACCCCATTATTAACTCTGAATGCTATAATAGGGACATTAGAGAATTGTTCTCCATTTCTGTTTTTTGGAGGAGTTCTTATATCAATATAACAAGTTGAAGGAATATATAATTGTCCAGGTTTTACATTTATAACATCTCTTTGAGGTTCAATAAAACACCAATCTTCAAATTTTGTAATATCATCTCCTGTTAAAATAGCATTCATACCATGACCAGATGGTTTTCCAGAAACACCAACCCAATAAACAGGTAATCCATATTTTCCATTATCTTTTAATGTCCCATGATAATAATAAATTGAATCTAAATTAAATCCAGAATATCCTGTTGCTTCAGGAAATCCATGAAAATTAATCATAAGTTGATTTGAAACTTCATCACAATTCCATAACGGTTCAGGATTATATTTTATTGTATTTGTCCAATCTTCTAATAATTTCTCTTGAACATATGCTTCTCTCTGTGCTTTTGTTGTTAATAAATCATATGCAGCACCATTTGAATTTGTAGATACAAATGGATTTACAACAAATTCATAAGGTCCTTGGGTTATATTTCCATTAAAAATAATTTCTTCAAGCCCCTCATTTGCATCTCTAACATTTAATTTTATCTTGTATTCCCCTAATTTATTCCAAAAAGATTTTATCTTTAAATTATAATTATTTAATGTTGGCCTGGTTTTTCCTTCTACAGAACTTACACTATTTATTGATACAGGATTATCTTCAGGATTTTTATCACTTATTTTTCCAGTTAAATCTAAAACAATTTCACTCTCTTCTTCAAAATTTGTATTTAATCCACTTAAATTTAATGCAGGTTTATAATTAGGTATTGTAACATTTGTTTTCTTTTCTAAATCTCCAGATTTAAGTATAAATTCATAATCTCCTTTTGTTAATTTATCTGGGTCATATTTGAAAGTTTTTTGATAATCAGGTTCTGTTTGAGAATTATCTGTTATAGATTGCTTAAAAAACAAATTTCCATTTTTATTTACTGTAAGTTCTGCACTTGGAACTTTCTGGAGTCTTGCAGAATAAACTATTTCATTTCCATTTGATAAAACTGCAGATTGCTCTATTCCTTCTGTTAGAGTTAATTCTAATTGACTTGCAGGAGTTTTATTACTTTGATTTTTAGAATCAATTACTTCACCATATATATCAATTTTACCCTCATTTGTAAAATTTCTTGTTATATCAATAGGGGTGCTACTTTTCACACTCTCATTCCCTATATATAATATATACTGCTTAATATCCTCAACTCCATCAGGGTCTTGTCCTGTAACTTTCATCCTTACATCAACAGGAACTTCTCCATAAAGAGGGTTAACATTAAGCTTTGCTGTAGGCGGAGCATTATCAGGTTCACAACCTGGCAAAAGAGAAACACACACGGCCAGTATTATTCCGCTGAATTTTTGTTTTATATAATTTTGCGCTTTCATAACATTATGGTATTTAATTTAGTAAAGTTTCGCAAGAAACAATTGCGAAACTTTAGTGATTAACCAAAGATCAATTTAACGAGCATATTAGTCATGTATTCCTATTGTAAGTTACAATACTATTGTTATTCCGGATTTTGAACAATACTTAATGGTAATGAATGGAATACTTAATTATAATGAACTTAAGATACAACCTGATTAAATCCTAAACTCAATATTAAGCACAGATATTGGTTTTTACAATCTTACAATGATTTTTCAAAGTATTTTATTTTAGATTTCGGGTATCTACCGTTCCCCTGTGATAAAGTAAGCTTCTGTTGTTCGCAGCAATCTTAATAACTCTGGAAATACCGGTGTTTAGATAGTCAATTTGAAGTCAACCCCTCCGGGGTTGTACTTCTTGTGGGGCGCCATTTTCCCGGGGCGACACCCGGGCTATTGGATGATGACACCTCCGGTGTCAGTAATCTTCCCCGGTTTGTTTTAGTGACCGCGGGGCGCAGGGCGCGGGGCGCAGTGACAGGTCGTGCAGGTCATGCAGGTCATACAAGTCTTTTACGATGAAGATTTAGCTGTTTGATGTGACTTGAATCTTGAACCTCGAATATCGAATCGAATGCTGTGAAGTCAACCCCTCCGGGGTTGTACCTGTTGTGGGGCGCCATTTTCCCGGG
>JAXDBC010000052.1:0-55868 GCA_034679225.1 Bacteroidales bacterium
GAGAAGGACAGGATATTCAGGACCGTATCAGCAGATTGAGCTTTTCACAGGAGGCGATATAGAGTCGCTTTCATATACCGACAGGTCAGCCAGCACTGATGAGATTAACTTTTACCGGCTTTCTGCAGTTGTTTGCAGGGAATATGCACATACTTCAAATACCGCGTCAAACCTGAAGCTCTCGTTGACGAATACAGGCAACGATATTATCCTTAACTGGAACAGATACCGCCAGTGGTTAGGATCTGTTTCATCCTGGACCATCCTGGCCGACAAGGGAAAGGGTTTTGAATATGAAGCTACTGTAAGTCCGGACGACACGGTCTATTCCGTAAGCATACCGGGGATCATGCATGAACTGAAGAAGGACGAGCTATGTTTCAAAATAAGGGCTACCGAAACAGGAAATCCATACGGAATCAGTGGTGAATCAGTTTCAGGGATTGCATGCACTACGATTGAGGAGCTTGTCACCATGCCAAACATTTTTACCCCCGACGGCGATGGAATAAACGATCTGTTCAGGCCTGTTATGACCTTCACTCCGGCGGAATACCGTCTGACAATCTCCGACAGGAGGAGGAAGGTCATTTTTGAGACGTCCGACCATGCAGAATCGTGGGACGGGACTTCGGGCGGTTCACCGGCGCCCCAGGATGTATATATTTGGTTTATAAGGGTGACAACACCATCGGGCTTGAGTATTGACAGGACAGGGACTATTACTGTTGTAAGGAAGAAGTGAAGCAGTGACGGGCTCCGGGAAACAATCAATCAGTAGCAGTTTAGATCAATAAAGTTATCTTTGTATCCGGCATAAAAGACATAATGGTTTTTATGGGCAGTAAGGACATATTTGACGAGGAAGACATTAAGCTTATTAATTCTGAATACGATTCCCTGATAAACAATATAGTCAGATGCAGGGAACCGGGCGACCATGAGCTTATTGAAAAGGCCTTCAAAGTTGCCAACAAGGCTCACTGGAATCTCAGGCGCAAATCGGGTGAACCCTACATCATCCATCCAATAGCCGTTGCAAAGATTGTAAATCAGGAAATCGGTCTGGGTGCCCGTTCAATTGCCACTGCTCTTCTTCATGACGCCGTAGAGGATACTGATTACACGCTGGAGGATGTCGACAGGGATTTCGGACCGAAAATAGCGACGCTGATCGACGGTCTGACCAAGATCTCGAGCTCAACTTACGACAAGGGGACCACCTCGTCGTTGCAGGCAGAGAACTTCAGAAGGATGCTTCTGACCCTTTCCGACGACCTGAGAGTGATACTGATCAAGATAGCGGACAGGCTTCATAACATGCGTACCCTTGATTCGATGCCCGAGCACAAGAAGATGAAGGTCGCGGGAGAAACCATCTTCCTTTATGCTCCTCTCGCCAACCGGATAGGTCTGTACGCGATAAAGAGCGAGCTTGAGGATCTAAGTTTCAAATATCGCCAGCCCGGCATTTATGAGGAAATTGCCTCGAAGATGAGGCATGGGGAAAAGAAGTATTATGCACTTATCAATAAATTCAGCCTCCCCATTATAAACAAGCTCAATGAATCGGGTCTGAACTTCGAAATAACC
Organism: Bacteroidales bacterium; assembly: GCA_034679225.1. Taxonomy (GTDB): domain Bacteria; phylum Bacteroidota; class Bacteroidia; order Bacteroidales; family VadinHA17; genus LD21. Next base: position 1,594 of record JAXDBC010000052.1, read on the forward strand.
GGTCGCCCAAAGTCCATATTTTCTATATGGACCAAAATGCAGTCGAAGAATGTACCTTTCGAAGAGGTTTACGATGTTCTTGCTGTCAGAATCATATTTGACCCGCTGCCGGGAATCCCTGAAAAGACAACCTGCTGGAGTATCTACTCGGCGATCACTGACAGCTATCTTCCGAAGCCCGACAGGCTCCGCGACTGGGTCAGCCGGCCAAAACCGAACGGTTACGAGGCTCTGCATTTAACAGTAATGGGGCCGGAAGGTCACTGGGTTGAAGTACAGATCAGGAGCAGGAGAATGGATGAAATAGCAGAGAGGGGCTATGCCGCGCACTACAGGTACAAAGGAGACAATACGCCGGAAACCGAGCTCGACAAATGGATAAAGAAGATAAGATCGATGCTTGAGAATCCACTCGAGAATCCGATTGAATTCCTGGATGAATTCAAAATGAATCTCTTCTCTTCCGAGATAATGGTTTTCACACCAAAAGGAACACTTGTCAGCCTACCCAAAGGAGCATCAGCACTCGATTTTGCCTATGAGATCCACACCGAGATCGGGAACAAGGCCATCGGGGCCAAAATCAATCATAAGCTAAATCCGATCGACACTACACTGATGAGCGGAGATCAGGTTGAGATAATCACATCAGATATTGCCAAACCCGAGAGGGAATGGCTTTCATATGTTTGTACATCAAAGGCGAAGGAAGCGATAAAGAGTGTGCTCAGGGTTGAATCGATCAACAGGATTCAGAGAGGGATGGAGATTCTTGAGGAGAAGCTGGCTGAAATCGGCGAATCGCCCAACACCGAGATTCTCAGAAAGCTGATGCAATCCTATGACATTCCGAATAAGGACGAACTATATTCGGGTATAGAACTCGGAACGGTAAACCTCGATAACCTGAGAAGGATCATAAGGAAATCGCCTGCAAAAAATGTAATAAAATACTGGGAACTGAAACTCCTTGGATCAAAAAAAGACAAGAAAGAGGAAGAAGGGGCAAAAAAGGAAAAGATCGATCCTTCATCACCTTTCCTGCTGAGGGAAAACATTGAAGATGCCGGCCAGTCGTATGAAATAGCCAAATGCTGCAACCCTATCCCGGGAGATGAGGTTATAGGCTACCATTCCCCAAAGGGATCGATAATTATTCACAAGCCCAAATGCCCTGCTGCAATCAGGATAATGTCGAATGAAGGGAACAGGATACTGCCTGTCAGATGGACCATTCATAAACTGGTGTCCTTTCTGGCGAGGATAAAGATGAGCGGGGTTGACAGGATAGGTCTTATAAATGACCTTACCAATATTATTTCATCCGAGCTTAAGGTAAATATGACCAATATCAATTTCAGTGTAAGGAATGGTATATTCGAGGGAACGATCGACCTTTTTGTTCATCACACGCAAGACCTTAACAACCTGATACTGAAGTTGTCGAATATAAAGGGAATTGACAGTATCAACCGTGTAGAGGATTTCTCGGAATAGAACAGTGATCATCCTGTTCTGACATGCATACTTTATATAAAACCTTCAGAAATACCATAACGTTAATGGCTGTAAAAGATAAGAGGTCTAGAGTAAAGCAGATATTCACTGAATACCTTGAGGAGAGAGGGCACAGGAAGACACCTGAAAGATTTGCAATTCTTGACGAGATCTATTCGAGGGCGGGGCACTTTGATGTCGAATCACTGTACATCTTCATGAAAACCAAGAAATACAGGGTGAGCAGGGCTACCCTGTATAATACCATCGAACTGCTTCTAGACTGCAATCTGGTTGTAAAGCATCAGTTTGGAAAAAACATTGCACAGTACGAACGTGCTTACCAGTGCAGCCAGCACGACCATCTTATAGATATTGAAAGTGGAAAAGTCATTGAATTCTGCGATCCCAGGATCCTGGAAATCATCCGTACGGCGTGCAAACTACACGGATTCACCCCGATGTACCATTCGCTCTATATCTATGGCAAGAATATCAAGCCGGCTGAAACAGAGAAAGGGGATTGATACATCCCCTTTCTCTGTATAATACATTTTATCTTTAAAATGCGAAACCAAGCGCAAGACCCGCCCTCATCTTAAGGCCTTCAATTTTTGTAATATCCTCAGGCTCATCGCCCGTCTTAATATCTATACTGCCGTCGGTGTAATGACCTCCGAAGAAGAAATCAATTACAAATCCTTTTTTGAAGATCCATTGCCTTCCAAAGGCAACTCCACCGCCATAAGAAGAGAATTTTCCCTCACTATCCCCTTCTTTGGCCTCATAACCATACTGATTATACCTCAGGTAGGGAGCGATGTAAAATCCGTCAATCGCATTGTTCCTGACATAAAACTTGCATTCGGGAGTAAGGATCAGTCCACTGAATTTCGTTTTACCGAGGGTGTAACCCATATAGCCCACTCCCATTTGAGCTGACACTAAATCCGAAATCTCCCTTTCGTAGAAGATGGAGCCGGTTCCAACCAAGAGTGACAATGTATTTACTTTCAATACATTCTTTTCAGGTGCAACAGTCACCTCACTTTGAGCGAAAGAACTAAGTGCAAACGCTGAAACTAAAAAAAGAATAACAGTTTTTTTCATCATAATATAGTTTTGATTTTAACTTTTAATTGTACCCCGTTCAGGCGGTTAAACGTACATGACTGACATTATATTAATATATGTTCGTGCATTAGATATACTCGTGTTTCATTTTTCCAGGCCAATTAACCAGTTTATCGATCCTGTAAAAGACAAAAAATGTGCCATGAGTTTTCTCCTCATTTATCAACATTATATTATCAACGTGATACCAGCAATGATTATTTTGTAACTTCGGAACCGTTAATTTTAATTCTGAGGATACATCATGAAGATTGACATATTACTTGGCCTTCAGTGGGGTGATGAAGGAAAGGGGAAGATAGTGGATGCCCTTAGCCCTGAATATGATATTATTGCCCGTTTCCAGGGAGGGCCCAATGCCGGTCATTCGCTTGAATTCAACAATGTCAAGCACATTCTGCATCTCATCCCGTCGGGTATATTCCATCCTGGCAAGATCAACATCATCGGGAATGGTGTTGTGCTTGATCCTGCCGTTTTCAGTCAGGAGATTGATAATCTGGGGATACCGCTTGAAGAGTTGACCGGAAGGCTTGTAATATCTTCAAGGGCAAACCTTATTCTTCCCACGCACAGGATGCTTGATGCTGCTCATGAGCAAAAGAAAGGAGATTTGAAAATAGGGTCAACACTCAAGGGTATCGGACCTGCCTACACCGACAAGACGAGCCGTAACGGTCTGAGAGCCGGCGATATAATGCTGAAGGATTTCAGGCACATGTATGAGGGGCTTAGTTCATGGCACCTTGAACAGCTCAGTAAGCTCGAATACAAAATCGATATCAGCAAATATGAAAAGGATTGGTTCGCCGGCATTGAACTTCTGAAACAGTTCCGCGTTGAGAACACTGAATACCTTATTAACGAGATGTTGTCGGCCGGCAGGAAAGTGCTTGCCGAAGGAGCTCAGGGCACGATGCTCGACCTTGATTTTGGTTCCTATCCCTATGTCACCTCGTCAAACACGATCAGTGCAGGAGCCTGTACCGGTTTGGGTGTTTCTCCAAGGACCATCGATGAAATATTCGGCATATTCAAGGCATACTGCACCAGGGTTGGCAGCGGCCCCTTCCCCACCGAGCTGAACGACGAAACAGGAGAGTTACTCAGGAAAAAAGGATCTGAATTCGGCGCAACCACGGGAAGGCCAAGAAGGTGCGGCTGGCTCGACCTTCCGGCGTTAAAGTATGCCATAATGATAAACGGCGTCACCAGGCTTTTCATGATGAAAGCGGATATCCTCTCGGGTTTCAGGACAATAAAGGTCTGCAGCTCTTACAGGGTTAATGGTCAAGACATTAATCAGGTTCCATACGATAACAACGCTGTTTTTGAGCCGGTCTACACTGAATTTCCGGGGTGGCAGGAAGATATTACAGGAATAAGGAAATACGACGAACTGCCGCTTAATCTGAGGAATTACATTGAATTCATTGAAAACCAAACAGGTTTACCTATTGCTATAGTATCCGTGGGGCCCGACAGGCGTTCGACGATATTCAGGTAGCGGAAGCTTACCTCCTTACATAAATCCAGGCATCTATCTCCACCGTATCGCGGAACTGTTCAAGCCTTCGTGCAGCGCGTGTGTATTTTTCATGCGATTCTGCCACAACAAGCTCGAACATGCTGTCTGTCATTTTTATTATTCGCGGATCATAGCCCATCTTTACGTATTCTTCCGCCCAAGACCTGGCGTATTCCGGAGTTAAAAAACTTCCTACGACAATATTGTACTTTTTCAATTGCTCCTCATAGGCTGCCTTTTCCCGTTCAGCCCTTAAAAGGCTGTCAAGTCTGGCTTCCTCGATAGCCTTTTGCCGGTTCTCAGCCCGTTTTATGGAATCGGCAACTCTAATGCTGTCCTGCTGGGCAAGCAAGATCTCAAGCTTTCTGGCCTTCTTCCCGAAAAGACCATTCTGTTTTATTTTCTTACATGACACTGGCAAAACCAGCAAGACCGCCAGAAGAAACACCGTAATTTGCCTCATAATCGATAATTAAGATTAATTAACACAGGACTTAAGCTAAAACCTGCGATTCCAAAAATACAAAATATTGAAAACCAATCCAAAGGATAAAACTTTTTTAGCTGCCTGAAAAAACTGAAATGATTTAAAATGATTTTGTATATTAGGCTCCTGAAACACTACGTCTAACAATGTAATTACGTTGTAATTACACTGTTATTACATATATAATAACATAAACCACCTTCCTGATGAAATCAATAATTCAGTTCTTCGAAGAGAGTGTTGAAAAGTATGAAAGCAACGTTTATCTGTGGGAGAAACCCCAGGACAAGTATGAAGGAACAACCTATGGTGAGACCAAAAAGCAGGTGTATGAATTTGCAGCCGGTCTTATTGCCATGGGAGTAAAACCGGGCGACCGGCTGAGTCTGATATCCGAGGGACGGAACAACTGGGTAGTCGGTGAGCTTGGAATACTCTATACCGGCGCTGTAAATGTCCCTCTTTCGGTAAAGCTCAATACCGAGGAGGTCAAGTTCAGGATCAATCATTCCGAAGCTCGTATGGTTCTTGTCTCTTCTATACAGGCAGCAAAGATCAAACCTGTTATAAGCGAATGCAAAACCATTGAAAAGATAATACATCTCGACACCCAGGAGGAATACGAAGAGAATGAGATTCATTTCAATGAAGTCAGGAAAATTGGAAGGGAATGGCTTGAATTACCCGGGAACAGTGAGAAGTTCAGGGAAATCCATTCAGCCGTCAAACCCTCGGATTTTGCCAATATATGCTATACATCGGGCACCACAGCCGATCCCAAAGGAATTATTCTGACTCACAGCAACTATGTGACCAACGTTTACCAGTCGTACAGTCTGATGGACATACCATCCTTTTACAAGACTTTACTGATACTACCGTGGGATCACTCATTCGGACACACCTGTGCCATATATGCCTTCATGGGCAAGGGTGCCAGTGTAGCCTCTGTGAAAACCGGTAAGACTCCAATGGAAACTCTCAGGAATATGCCGGTCTGTCTTAGGGAGATCAAGCCCAACCTTCTGATGAGTGTTCCGGCCATTGCAAAGAATTTCCGGAAGAACATTGAAAAAGGCATTAAGGAAAAGGGCAGGATGACAGAGATCCTTTTCAATCATGCCATGAGAATATCATATTCGTATAACAAGGAAGGATGGAACAAGGGTCGCGGTCTCCAGAGGCTTAAAAAACCGCTGATAGACCTTTACGACAAGATCCTGTTTAAAAAGATACGTGAGAATTTCGGCGGTGAGCTAGATTATTTCATCGGCGGCGGAGCGTTGCTCGACATAGAGCTCCAGCGCTTCTTTTATGCAATCGGAGTCCCGATGTTTCAGGGATATGGTTTGAGCGAAGCCTCACCTGTCATCTCATCAAACTCAACTGCCCGTCACAGGCTTGGTTCCTCTGGTGTCCTAGTAAGCAATATGGAACTTAAGATATGTGATGATGATGGGAATGAACTTCCTGTCGGAGAAAAAGGAGAGATCGTAATAAAGGGAGGCAATGTCATGTACGGTTACTGGAAAAATGAAGCAGCCACAAGGGAAACAATTAAGGACGGCTGGCTTTATACCGGCGACATGGGCTATATGACGGATGACGGATTCCTATATGTACTTGGACGGTTCAAGAGCCTGCTGATTGCTGATGACGGGGAGAAGTTCAGTCCTGAAGGAATCGAGGAGGCCATATCGGAACAGTCGAAATACATCGATCAGTGCATGCTTTACAATAACCAGAAGCCATATTCGGTAGCCCTGATAGTACCGAATCAGCATGCTCTCAAGTCATATCTCGAGGAAAAGAATCTCACGGCCGACTCCGATGATGGCAAAAGGGCCGTTGCGATGCTTCTTGAGAATGAAGTTAATGAGTACCGTTCGAACGGGAAGTACGGACATATGTTCCCGCAGAGATGGCTTCCTGTCGCAATCGGCATTCTTGACGAAGGCTTCACGGAGGACAACGGCCTTATGAACTCTACCATGAAGATAGTCAGGGGCAAGATCATGGACCGCCACATGCATCTTATAGACTACCTCTACACTCCCAATGCAAAGGATGTATGCAATGAGTGGAACATGGAGGAGATAGAGAAGATGAAGCTCGGCTAAAAAGATCTCCGTATTTTTCAGACCACAAGTCTGCTTTTGAACGGAAGAAAGGTCATGAAATCGGCATGATGCACGATATAGGCTTCCGTTGTCCGTTTCACAAGATCTCCCTCATGGGCATGAGCTGCTATTATATGGCACACTTCAGGCGGTACTCCGCATTCTTCTGCTAGTGAAACCCCAGAGAAAGGATGTCTCAGGTATTTCCCGTAGCGGCCCTGGATGGCTTTTCCATTCTCATCCAGCTCATATTCGAGTAATTTACCCACATCGGCAAGGATTGCGCCTGAAATCAGGACGTCCATGTTCACCTTCAGGTTATCGCCGAAAAACTGATTCATCATCTCGCCGCCGGCTTTTGCCACATGGACCACGCACCTCTTGTGTTCCATAAAGCTAACCTTCATATCGGGTCCGCAGAGCAGCGTGAAAGGGATAGTATCAAGGTCCTCAACCGTCAGAACACTTTTTTCGAGAGCTGTTTCCCATGTTTTCGCGGTCTTCTCTCTCAGCGAGTCATCCTTTATCCATTCAAGTTCAGGCCAGAGTTTGTAAACTGAATCGTTCATTTGCCGCCTCCTTTACATTATAGTTTTGAAATAATTGCATCTGTCATTTCAATGGTCGATGCCGCTCCGTTCCTGATCACATCCGGAGACCCTGTCATCTTCATCATGTCGTAGGTTTTGGTCTTTCCTTCCTGTATTGTCAGGGCTACTGCATTTCTGATCCTGCCGGCAATGGCTTTTTCGTCTAAATAATCCAGCATCATGCAAGCTGATTCTATCATTGCAATCGGGTTGACGATAGGGATTTCGTATCCGGCATATTTCGGAGCTGATCCATGTGTTGGTTCAAAAACTGCTATTCCGTCCTCCGAAAACTGGGCGCTGCACGCAAAACCAAGTCCTCCGATCAGGCCGGCGAAAGCGTCCGAAACGATATCGCCGAACATGTTGCCGGCAACTATCACCCCGTAATCTTCCGGGTTTTTCGTCAGCCACATCATTTGTGCGTCAATATTTGTATTAAGGAGATGTATTCCGGGGAAGGAATTTTTCTGTGTCTCCTTCGCCATCTTCCACATCAGGCCTGAAGTTTCCCTGATCACATTTGGCTTTTCACAGACAGTGACCGATTTATACCCGTATTTCACTGCATGTTCGAAGGCAGCGTTAAGTATCCGTTGTGTGGCTTTTCTGGTAAAAATCCTTGTTGAAACTGAGATTTCCTCAGGTGGCACGCTTCCATAATTTGACCTGAACTTAGGATGAGTCATCAGTGCCTGATGAACCTGCAGGGGCGGATTGGTCCATTCCACTCCCGAGTACAATCCCTCGGTATTCTGCCGGAAGATCACCACATCGACCACAGGCTCCTCAACTGCCCCTCCCCTTCCCCTCCTTATGAAGTTCAGCGGATTTCCCTTGTACGATCTGCAAGGTCTGACACAAATGTCGAGATTGAATTTCTGTCTAAGCCCGACAATGGGGCTTGAATATACAAAGCCTTTATCTTTCAGCGAAGGATTGAGTTCAGCCTTTGCCTCTTCGTTGGGCTTCGAGGTTATGGCTCCAAAAAGAGCTATCCTGTGAGTGCTGATAAGGTCAAGAGTTCTCTGGGGTAAAGGGTTTCCTTCCCTGCGCCAGAGTTCCCAGCCAATATCTCCATTTATATAATCTGCCTCAAATCCTGAAGCATCAAGGACTCTTAGAGCTTGTTCCATAACTATATTACCGATGCCGTCTCCGGGCAGGGTAACGATTTTTCGTTTTGCCATATGCCGGTTATTATTTTAGTATCTTGTAAATTTAAGAAAATTAAGTATATCAGAATAGTTATAATTCAACTGTAATTCAGCTTAATTACACAAAAAATCAGTATATTTATAGTTTAACTGTCAGCAAAAAAGCAAAGGAAGGACCTTTATCAACCTCGATTCCGAGGACGAAGGCATTCTTCACATCGGATGCGCCGGAGGAATTGATACTGTCGGAGACATGCCATGCAGGAGAGTCCCGGTCAGAAAAGGGAGCTGCAGTTTCAAAATTTCACCTACAGGTCTTCGCGGGGGCCATTCCGGTGATGAGATACACAAGGGACTCGGAATTCAGTCGACGGCAAAGAATTCATCCTTGCCCGCTCCGCAAACAGGACATACATAGTTATCCGGCAGATCGCTGAAATCAGTTCCCGGCTCTATTCCTGACCGGGAGTCACCCTTATCCGGATCGTAGACAAATCCGCAAACATCGCACTTATACTTCTTCATGTGACAGAATATTATTTTTTGATTTTTCGTACCGTATCGATTATAGTGCCATCCACCCATTTTATTGCTGCAACAATTTTCTCATCGAACATGGGCTTCGATGGTTTTCCGCAGATCCTTTCTGCTTCCTCCTTCAGTTTTTCAATAGTGGTTATAGGAAGTCCGCTGTTCCGTACGCTTTCAATAAGATCTTTCCTGAGCGGATTGATAGCTATTCCCCGCTCCGTGATTATTACATCAATAAGTTCTCCCGGACCGCAAAGCGTGATAACCTCGTCGACAATGACAGGTATCCTGTCGCGGAACAAAGGCAGGGGAAGTATGACATTCCGTGCATGAAGGCAGTTCTGCCAGCCTCCGATACCATGAAGCAGGTAACCGTCAGAATGTGTCACTACATTCCCGTTGAAATTCAGATCAACTTCCGTAGCCCCGAGTATCATTATATCCATCATGCTTGTCAGGTTACCCTTCGAATGATAATTATAGGCATTGAAAACCGGGTAAGGCACATGTTTTGGATTTCTGGTAACTGATTCAACCGATTCAAGGTCGAAAACCTGAGCATCGAGGATGTATTCCATCTGTCCCTGTTCAAGCATTTCAACCATGTACCTGGTACTGCCTCCGAAGCCGAATTTCGACTTCCATCCCTTTTTCCTGAGTATCTCGTGAATAAAAACCCCTATAGCCAGCGAAGTGCCTCCTGCCCCTGCCTGCATCCTGACATTGTCCTTCAGGATGCCTGATTTTTCAAGGAAGGCAGCGGTTAGTTCTGCTATCAGCAGCCTGTCGGGGCTTTTTGTGATCTGTGTTGTTCCCGAAACAATCTTTTCTGGTATTCCTATTTTATCGACCACTACCACATAATCTACATAATTGCCTTCTATTTCCATCGGAAAGCAAGGGATATCGACAAGGTTGTCTGTAACTACAATGACCTTGTCGGCATACATTGCATCGGCTTTTGCATAACCGAGCACCCCGCATGCCGAGTTGCCCCCCGTTCCCCTTGCATTTCCGAACGAATCGGAACTGGGAGCAACAAGAACAGCAATATCTATTCTTACCTCACCGTCCTGAATTGCCTGAACCCGTCCACCGTGCGATCTCAGTACGGCAGTGCCCTTCATTTTGCCCTCCGACACAAACCTGCCAAGGGGCCCGTTCATACTGCCTTCAATCCTGTTTATCGTCCCGTCTTCCAGATATTTTATGACAGGTTCATTGCATGGAAAAGATGCCGACGGGAACCAGACAAGATCCCTGACACCCATTACTGAAGCTATTTCGAAGATCCTGTTGCTGATAAGGTCTCCATCTCTCAGGTGGTGATGTGTAGAGATGGTCATTCCATCGCGGATTCCGCAGCGAAGAAGAGCTTCCTCGAGGGTTGCCACAACCTTGTTTCCATCAGGCGGAAAGTCGGTACACGATGGTATTGGGGGACCGTACCTGTTTCCCGAAGGCCTGAATTTTCCGACACCCCTGAAAGGTATTGCAGGTTTGCCGTTTAGTTCTGTCATGACAGCCCTGCCGGCTGCATTGATCACAGTCGGAATAGACATAATAATTGATTTTTAGTTGGTTATCATGCTTCAGCCGGAGAGTCATATTTCCACCCGGGTTCAAGAATACCCAGTTTAACAGCCAGATCAATAGTTCTCAGGGCTCTTGTCACTACAGGAGGATCAATCATTTTTGAACCGAGAGCAACCACGCCAAGGCCTTTTGAAAGAGCATCCTCATAAGCAATTACAATCTTTTTAGATTTTTCGATTTCATCTGACCCGGGTGCAAATCCCTGCCGTATCACTGCTATCTGTCGTGGGTGTATGCAGCCCATACCTTCGAATCCAAGTGCTTTAGAAACTGCAACGTTATTCCTGAGTCCCTCCATATCGGCAACGTCAGGGAAAACCGAATCGATAGGCTGGATTCCCGCGGCTTTCGCTGCATTCACGATCCTGTTTCTCGCGTAAAGCGTTTCGTTACCCTCCCTTGTCCGTCTTACTCCCATGTCGGCAGTCAGGTCCTCCAGTCCGACAGCCATAGCAACAACGCTTTCATCCGCCCTGACAATATCGAATGCCAGTTCCACTCCCAAAGCACTTTCAATAATAGGCATGAGATAGACAGGATTGGTCAGTCCCGATCCGGCAATGATATTTCTGATGCGCTCTGCAACTTCACACACAATTTCAGGACTTTCACATTTAGGTATCAATACAAGATTGACATTCTGAGGAATAAGGGAATCAAGATCATCCATTCCCCTTTCTCCCTGGTTTATCCTCACCATTCTTTCCGCGCCCCTGAAATCGAGTTGCCGGAGCGCGTTCCTGACCAGTATTCTTGCTTCATCCTTTCTTTCGGGGGCTACGGAATCTTCAAGATCGAGAATGATCCCGTCGGCAGAGTGAAGCCCGGCATTTATCATTAGGCTTGGGTTATTCCCCGGAAGATAAAGTCTGGAAAAGCGGAAGCGGTCGCGGAGGGTAGAATACCTGTACTCTTCTGGAAAATCAGGCAGAAAGTTCATCCTGGTCCCGGTCAGTTTCTTCACGGCTGCCTCGAGCCGGGCCATAATAACAAAAGGGAGGGCTCCTGAATCTTCTATTTCCAGATGAGCATTCGCGATCCCGAAACAGCTGAGCATTTCAGAACACAGATTTCTGATGGATTCGCCATAAAGCGTTTCCACCTTTGATTTCAGATCAAAAGTGATCCCGCCTTCATTCTTCAGACAGAGGCTTAGCCGGCAGTCGGACCTTATTCTGGGACCTGAATTTCCTGTTACAGCACAATTACTATCCATGACGCGGGGATTATTGATGTTTTAATCCATTTCCATTATCACCTCATCCTGCAGAACAGTTTGCCCCGGAGCAACTTTCACCCCCGAGATCACACCGTCTCGTTCTGCCTTTATTTCATTTTCCATTTTCATTGCTTCAAGGGTAAAGAGTGCCTGGTTTTTTGTAACACTGTCTCCCGGTTTGACAAATACCCTTACAATGATACCCGGGAGAGGGGATTTAATCTCGGTTTTCGGACCTCCGGTTTTCTTTTCTATCTCCTTCGGAGGCTCTTTGACAGCCGACCTGACCACTATCGGAGTCTTATCGGTCTTTTGCTCACGTTCTATTTCAACAACGTAATCCTCATCATTTACCTTTAGATTAGCTACATTTCCGGTAAGGGACAATATACTCACATCGTATTTTTTCCCTTTTATTAAGAATTTGAAGTTCTTCATATTTGTTATCTTAGATTATCAAATCGATATTCCTGTCAGGTGAAATCACCGTAAATTTCTCATACTGTATAATTTTGAGCTCCATGGCGAATAAGTCTTCGACACCCTCTTCACCGTGATCACATCACTCTCCTCATCATGCATCTCATTGAAATACAGATAAAGAGCCGTAGCAATAGCAGCCTCGGTATCCAAACCGGTCCCTGCCGGTTCCTCTGTGAGGGTTTCGGCAATTTCCGGTTTTTCTTCGCCGCGTACGAGAGATCTTTTTACAAGGGGTACAAGTATCCTGATGCCAAACCATAGAAGAATAATGGCTATCAGAATAATATTCAGTACAATCAGCAGCCTGACAGCAGCGGCATCATCAATGTTCAGGCCGGACATTATTATTGGAAAGTAAGGCATGGCTGTCTCTGTTTATAAAGGTATATTGGCGTGTTTTTTCATTGGGCCCGGGTCCTTTTTTGTTGCAAGGGTTCTCAGTGCCCTGATAATCCTGAAACGTGTATTCCGGGGTTCAATCACATCATCAATAAATCCAAATTTCGCGGCCTCATATGGATTGGCAAACTTATCCCGGTATTCAGTCTCCTTCTCCGCGATGAAGGCTGCTTTTTCTTTCGGATCACTTATCTCTGCAATAGCCTTTCCTTCAAGTATTTCGATTGCTCCCTGTGGTCCCATTACTGCAATCTCGGCTGAAGGCCATGCGTAGTTTATATCTCCGCGAAGTTGCTTGGATGACATTACGCAATGGGCTCCGCCGTACGATTTGCGGAGAGTAACGGTTACCTTGGGCACGGTTGCCTCACCATAGGCGAACATAAGCTTGGCTCCATGAATAATGATCCCGCCGTATTCCTGCCCGCTTCCCGGAAGGAAACCCGGCACATCGACGAGTGTCACTAAGGGGACGTTGAAGGCATCGCAGAACCTTATGAAACGTGCGGCTTTTCTCGAAGCATCAATATCGAGCACGCCTGCCAGGAAGCTTGGCTGATTGGCAATGATTCCGACCGGCATCCCTCCCATTTTTGCAAAACCCACTACAATATTCCTCGCGTAAGCTGCATGAACCTCGAGGAACTCAGCATAGTCGACAATCTTGAAAATAATGTCCTTTACATCATAAGGCTGGTTGGGATTCTCGGGGATCAGGCTGTTGAGATCCTCTTCCTTGCGGTCGATGGGGTCGTCGCATTCGGTAAGGGGAGGCTCCTCCATATTGTTCTGAGGGAGATAGCTGAGCAGTTTACGGATCAGCATGAGACCCTGTTCTTCTTCATCAACGACAAAATGGGCCACTCCCGATTTTGATCCATGAACTCCCGAGCCTCCAAGGTTCTCCGTAGATATCTCTTCTCCGGTTACCGTCTTTGTCACTTTCGGCCCGGTTACGAACATATAGCTGCTTTTCTCGCTCATTATAATGAAGTCGGTCAGAGCCGGAGAATAAACCGCTCCTCCGGCGCATGGTCCGAATACCGCGGATATCTGGGGGACAACCCCGGAAGCAAGTATGTTCCTTTCGAAAATCTCTGCATAGCCGGCAAGGCTTCTGACTCCTTCCTGGATACGTGCTCCGCCACTGTCGTTGATACCGATGACCGGTGCGCCGACTTTCATGGCCTGATCCATTATCTTGCAAATCTTCTGTGAGAATGTTTCCGACAGCGAACCGCCGAAAATTGTAAAGTCCTGGGCAAAAACATAAACCACCCTTCCGTCTATTGTACCGTATCCGGTTACCACACCGTCGGTCAGAATTTTTTTCTTGCCCATCCCGAAATCCTCGGTCCGGTGTGTTACAAACATGTCGAATTCTTCAAAACTACCTTCATCAAGAAGAATGTTTATGCGTTCCCTTGCTGTCAGTCTTCCCTTGGAATGCTGATCCTCAATCTTTTGCAACCCACCTCCGATACGAGCTTTTTCTCGCATCCCGATAAGATGCTTAACCTTTTCCTGGCTGTTCATATAAATATTGTTTTGTTTACTGTTTGAAATATAAAATTAATCAGTTCTGTTTCTCCTGTTCGTTTCCGGGATGTTCGCAAAGCTCAATAAGCACACCGTGAGCCGAAGCCGGGTGAAGGAAGGCTATATCCAGACCTTCAGCTCCTTTTCTCGGACAGGTGTCGATCAGTCTTACCCCTTCATCTGAGGCATGTTTGAGTTTCTCCTCGAGATTTTCCACCGCGAAGGCAATATGGTGGATCCCCTCTCCCCTTTTCTCAATGAAGCGTGCAATAGTTCCCTGTGGATCGGTCGATTCCAGGAGTTCGATTTTTGTCTGTCCCACCATAAAAAAGGCAGTTCTTACTTTTTGGTCGGCTACTTCCTCAATATTATAGCATTTCAGACCCAGAACTTTCTCGTAAAAAGCCATCGATTCGTCCAGGTTTGAAACTGCTATACCAATATGTTCTATATGTGTTGGTTTCATAAAAACACCAGGTTTTTTAATGAGTATAATATAAGCAAAATTAACAGCTTAAAATTAGCTCATGCAAACAAAAATCATGTTTGGCAATAATATTTGGATGTTTTTCTCTGTCAGAAAGGAAACTCTTCAGGAGTTGTTATTTCGGTTTCCTTTATTTCAGGTTTTGCTGCAGCCACATGAACGGGATTTCCGTCGACGAATATGGCCTTGTATGGCGTTACCGGACATGCATATTCACAATGTCCGCACCCGATGCAGATATCCTGGTTTGTTTCGGGGATTACCAGGTTATCCTCATAGGTCACCATGTACACTGCTTTTGTAGGGCAGGATTCGGAACAAGCTCCGCAGGCTGTCTTTTCGGTCTTTACAATGCAATTATCCTTGATGAAAATGACTTTTCCTATCTGTGTAAGTTTCTTGGCATCCAGAAGAAGTGGCTTAAGGGCATTTGTAGGACATATTTCAGTGCAACGCGTGCAATTGAAGGCACAGAAGCCTCTTTGATAATCCATTACCGGCTGCATGAATCCTGAAATTCCATACTGTTTAATAGCCGGCTGAAGCACATCATTGGGGCAGGTGTTTATGCAAAGGGAACAGGCAATGCATTTCTCAGTGAATTCCTCAAATGATCCGGCACCGGGAGGGCATACGGGATATGTTCTCGGTTCCTTCACTAAGGATGCCTTGGCGGGAACAACAGTTCCCTTTTTTTCCTGGCCGCTGGCTCCACGGCTTATCCCGAGAAGCATCAGAAGCGATCCTGCAACAAATTTCCTTCTTCCCTGATCTGATTTCTCCGCTTTCTCCCCTTTCTCCGCTGAAGCAATAAATTCATATGAAAGAGCTTTCTCGGGACACACATCTATGCAGTTGAAACAATCTACACAACGGCTGACATCTATATTGTAATTAAGAAAATCGATGCACGACGACTTACATCTTAATGAGCATCTGCCGCAACGTGTACATTTGCTTTCATTGAACTTCACCCTGAAAACCGATACTTTTGATATAAGTCCGAGGAAGGTTCCCACTGGACAGATCATGTTGCAATACAGCCTTCCCTTTACAAAGGACATGCTACCCACCAGCAGTAAGAATACCGTAGGCACTACGTAGGAAAGCGGATTGAAAGCCCTTATGTCAACATGATGCAGTGTATAAACATCGAATTTTCCAAGCACCCAGGTCAGGAAATTATTGACAAGCAGAATAATAGGTTTGCCAAAAAAAGTCATGAACCTCCCGAAAATGCTGTAGGGATCAAGTAGAGTGACCAGGTAGAGCCCCCAGAAAACAGCTGTTCCTAGAGTGAGGGCCAGCACGGTGTAACGGATCAGGGTATGAGGCTTTTTATAGCCGTATCTTCCGAATTTCCTTTTAACTCTTTCTCCCATCCTGCTGAAATAGTCCTGACCTATTCCCAGAGGGCATAAAAAAGAGCAATACGTCCGACCGGTAAGAAGCGTCAGCAGAAGGACTACCAGGAATCCCCCGGCAAGCATTGTCATCAGGTTGATGTATTTCAGCACTGACGGAACAAACTGAAGATAAAGAAGGTAATCAACATACTTTTCCGGGATTACCGCTCTGAAGTCTGCGAACACGAAAATGAAACAAATCAGGACGATTGTAGAAAATAAAATCCTGAATTTCCTGAGAAAGGAAGATGTCATTTTAAATTACATTTTTATACGCCTGATATTCAATGATTCCAGATTCATTGTTCCAAGTCCCATCTTGTAAGCTATCGGGATATAGTCGATCCTCTGAGGATCAATGTTAAGCATTCTGGCGGCCGCAGTATCTCCTGCCACCCAGTCAGTAGTTATTATCTGAGATTTCATCAGTACGAGGTCCTCCTTTGAAATACCCTGAGGGCCGTGTTTCACCATTACATTGTAGCAATCCAGGATGTTGAGAACTGGTTTCTTTTCGAACAATGCGTAGTCGGCAATACACTGGTGAAGGTCATTGGAGTGCCAGAATCCCCTGTCCCAAACCACACCCATCATATTTTTAAGGCAGGCAGTCATCCTGGTGGAGTTATGATCCTTAAGTATGGGGACATTTATGAAGACATCGGTTGACAGCACCAGTTCGTGAACCTTGGCTTTCTTAAGCTTCACGGCTGTAGGAATCTCTATTTCCTGGTAATAATTCTCTGTATTGGCTGGAACAACCTTAGCTCCACCTGCTTTGGCAGCTCTTTCTATTCCCGAGTTACGGTAAGTGTTTATCCAGTTGTCGCAGCTATGGTCAAAAACGTATACCTCCTTTGCTCCCGCCCTGAAGCAATGCTCGACTATCCTTTTAACCAGATCAGGATTCGTGTTTGCAGCCAGTTCGGGGACAACATCCCAGCCAATATTGGGTTTTATCAGAACCTTCTGGCCTTTCTGGACGAAGGACCCCATTCCGCCGAGTTCCTGAATTCCCAGATCGAACATTGCGGCAGGTTCACCACCCATTAGTGCAACCATATCATATTTTGCATGAGATACCGGTGCCGCCAGAAGCTTGTTGTATCTGCCAAAACCTAAAGCCGCTCCGGCAGCAATACCAGCTCCCACTGATTTTCTGAAAAAATCCCTTCTTCTCATAATGGATCGATCAGGTTAAAATTATCAACCGAAAAGCTAACAAAAATACAAAATATTTTTACAATATCTTCAATTATTTAATAGTTCAACCGGGCTTACATACAGTAGTGAGGTAACAGTAAAGTGGATTGCCGTGAAAAACATTTCAAAAGGTCGTTGCAAATCCTGGACGATATATAAAACAAGCAAGGACAAGTTGCTGTAAATCATTTTCTTCATGCTTTACACAAAAACACAACATTTATCTGTAAATAGGGATATAGAGTTATTGCCTGATGACTCAGGCAATTTCCCGGGTTGTCATGTATCTTGCATAGGTCTCGTTGTATTATTAACCAAAACTCTAATGCTATGGCAAGCTATCGTCAACTGTTGTATCATCTTGTCTTCAGGACATATATAAGTAATCAACAGGAGCACCACAAACAGAAATTTTTTGAAGAGGAATACAGATGTCTTATACAGGCGGCTGATATTAAGATTGATGAAAAATATTTCCTCTAAAAGTAACGCTCCTTCGGAGCTTAACGGTCTTGGGGGTGCCGTACCTCCGGTTTCACCGGAGGTTATTAAGATCCTTCTCTTTCAGAGAAGCTGCCATCTGGTGGATGCTCCTTCGGAGCATGTCATATTCAGGTAGTTTTGTGACGAGAGTATGATAAAGTAATCCTTTTGGTTATGTCCCGGCATCTCAAGATCAGGTAGTTTTGTGATGGTCGTTTGTCAAAGTAATACTTCCATTTTCATCACTTTTTGTCACCGGACATTTTTATAAGGCGCTAAATTGAATATATATTTGTAAATGCATAATGACATATTCACCAAACTCCAATATAAAAGGTTATTTATGAAACCCACATGTATCAAATACAAACATGTATTGCATACACGAACACGTATCTATATATTTTTCAAACATGTGGGTTCCCCCGCTTGAGCGGGGACCTTTAAAATAAAATTATGCACGGATGAAAGTATTATATTATGATTGTTTTTCGGGTATCAGCGGCGACATGAACCTCGGTGCTATGATCGATCTGGGTGTTGATGTAAGTTTTCTCAGGTCGGAACTGGAAAAGCTCAATCTGGAAGGATGGGAACTTCTCTCGGAAAAGAGTCAGCGTCACGGGATATCGGGCACAAAAGTCACCGTCAGGCAAACGAAGCATGAACATGTTCACCGGCACCTTCCGGATATAGAAAGAATTATAAACGGTTCCGCGTTATCTGCCAGGGTCAGGGATCTGAGCATGAAGATATTCATGAGAATTGCAGAAGCTGAATCAAAAGTTCATGGAGTTGCGCTCGACCATGTGCATTTCCATGAAGTGGGAGCAATCGATTCAATTATAGATATTGCCGGTGCAGCCATCTGCTATAATGCCCTTGATGTTGATGCCGTCCATGTTTCAGAACTTGAGCTTGGAAGCGGTTTAGTCACGTGCGACCACGGCAGGCTCCCCGTCCCCGCACCGGCAACATCTGAAATAGTCAGGGGAATCCCGATAAAGATTGGAGGCGTTGATTTTGAAGCAACAACACCAACAGGAGCTGCCATTGTAACTGCTCTCGGAACCAGATTCGGAAACAATACGACGCTTTCAATAACAAAAACGGGCTATGGGATAGGACAAAGGGAACACCCGACTGTTCCGAATGTTCTCAGGGTTTTTCTCGGGGAAACAGCCGGTGACCGGATGCAGGGGCACAGGGCGGTTCTCATGGAAACAAATATTGATGACATGAATCCCGAGTTTTATGAACATCTTTCGGAAAAGCTATTTATGGCAGGCGCCGCCGATGTGTTCTTCACCCAGGTAATCATGAAAAAAGGTCGTCCGGGTGTAAAGCTCAGCGTCATCTGCGAAAAAGGGGCCGAAGGCAGGTTGAAAGAGATAATCTTCACTGAATCAACGACAGTGGGTATGAGGACCTTCGAATTCAGCAAGGATACGCTTGCAAGGGAAATATTCAAGCTTAACACTCTTTACGGCGAGGTAACCTTTAAAAGATCTCTTTTCGACGGAAGGCAGGTGTCGTTAAAACCCGAGTACGAAGAGTGCAGAAAAATTGCCCTGGAGAGAAACATTCCCATAAAGGAGGTATATGCCAATATCATGTCGGCTTTTAGCAAACAATAAATGACAAAAATGACTGAAAACAAAAGGGACAGGCTTGACAGAGTGATCAATGATCTGAATTCCTTTGTTATTGGTTTTTCAGGTGGCGTTGACAGTTCCTATCTGCTCTTCCGGGCACATAAATTACTGAAGGGCAGGGTTATGGGAGTCACCTTACATACTCCCTATATTCCACTGTCGGAAATTGAAGAAGCCATCAGGTTTGCAGAAATTCACAAAATAAATCACAGGGTACTGGAGCTTCCGTTTCCTGACCAAATCAGGGAAAACCCGCCCGACAGGTGTTATATCTGCAAAAAGATACTTTTCGATCACCTGCTTCGTTTCGCAGCTAAAAATGGTTTCTCACATGTAGCCGACGGTTCAAATGCTGATGATGCCCTTTCGTACAGGCCCGGTCTGATGGCACTCAGGGAACTGGGGATCAGAAGCCCGTTGATGGAAGCCGGTCTCACCAAACAGGAAATAAGGAATCTGTTAAGAGATGAAGGACTTGAAACAGCAGAAAAGCCCTCAATGACATGTCTTATGACACGAATACCGTATAATACAGCGGTTGCTCCGGATATGCTTAAAATGGTGGAACAGGCTGAAGACTTCCTAAGCACTGCCGGTTATCCGGGAACCAGGGTCAGGATCCATGACAAGCTGGCGAGAATCGAATGTCATCCCGAATATCTTGAGAAAATGGTTCAGTTGCCTGAAAGGGAGATGATTTCAACAAGTCTGAAGAAAATCGGATTCAGATATGTATCTTTGGATCTCGAAGGATACAGAACAGGCTCGTATGATGGTGAAAACACAGGAAAATGAACAGGAACGAAATTGAGAAACTCCTTACCGAGATAAGGGACGGCAGTATGAGTGTAGAGGAAGCCCTGAACATACTACAGGACTTCCCCTACACGGATCTTGGTTATGCAAAAATCGATAATCACAGGGAGATAAGGACGGGATATCCGGAAATAGTATATTGTGCAGGCAAGACGACGGAACAGGTCATCGGTATCTTCAGACTGATGGCAACGAAGAATAACAATATTATCGGGACCAGAGCCGGGAAGGAAATGTTTGAAGCGGTCAGGGAGATTTTCCCTGAGGCTGTCTGGTACCCTGAAGCAAGGATAATAAGCATCCCCTGCCATGAAATGGAAAAGCCCGACACTGCCATTGCAGTTATCACCGCCGGCACGTCAGACATTCCTGTTGCTGAAGAAGCTGCTGTGACAGCCGAACTGTTAGGGAATACAGTGGTTAGAATCTACGATGCGGGAGTTGCCGGGATACACCGCCTGGTTGACAAGCTTCCCGAAATAAGGAAATGCCGTGTGGTAATAGTGATCGCGGGTATGGAAGGAGCCCTGGCAAGCGTGGTTGGAGGACTGGTAAACAAACCTGTGATAGCGGTCCCCACAAGTGTCGGATACGGTGCCAGTTTCGGAGGGATATCCGCCCTCCTGGCAATGCTTACAAGCTGTTCGGCAGGTGTTACGGTCGTAAATATCGACAACGGATTTGGTGCCGCCTTCTCCGCGAGCATGATCAACCAGATGAAGTGATCAGCTATAATGGCCGGCAAGCTTCTCCTTTCAACCGCGTACCTCCCCCCTGCCATCTACTTCAGGCTCATACGGGATGCTGATACCGTAAGTATCGAAGGGGAAGAAAACTACATCAAACAAAGCTACAGGAACAGATGCCGGATATTATCTTCCAACGGTATCCTGAACCTTTCAGTTCCTGTTACAAAGGGCAATATGCTGAAAATGCCCGTAAAGGATATCCGTATCGACTGGTCAAAACGATGGCGGCAGGTACACCTTAGGTCAATCAGCTCAGCCTACGGAAGATCGCCCTTTTTCCTTTATTATTCAGATAATCTGTTCAGCATTTACAATAAAAATCACCGCTTTCTCATCGATCTCAACCATGAACTGATTCTGGAATGCCTCAAGCTTCTCAGTATTAATAAGTGTATTAATTACACTTCTTCATTTGAAGCTCCCGGACACAATCCTGACGATTACAGATATAAGATTTCACCCGGAAAAGAACCGGAGTTCATAACCGACCCATATATTCAGGTATTCGGAAAGGAAGGTTTTATATCGGGATTAAGCATAATTGACCTTTTATTCAACCTGGGTCCCGATGCTGCCACGTATTTGTAAAAAAAGGCGTCTCAAAGGACGCCTTATAATATATAACTCAAATAAAGTTCATCAGAAGCCGAACTTATAACCAAAAGTAACCGAGAACATGTTTCTGTTGTTTATCAGATCGGCCATTGGGGTATCGTAGTAAGAATCGTAAAGCACATATTTATGTTCGTTCCTCAGGTTGGTAAAACCGAAGTCGATGCTCAGGTTCTGCTCCCTGAAGCCGATGCCTGCAGAAACTGACCTGTTGAAGAAATCCCTGTTGACCTCATTTTCAGCATAAACTTTTCCGTAGTAGCCGTAGCCGCCCCTGAGATAAAGCTTGTTAAATCGCAATTCTCCTCCCACGCGCACATTATGCACGGGTTTCAGAGTTGATTTCAGCATCAGGTTCTTTTCGCCGTAATCATAGCCATCGCCTGTTTCCGAGAACTTCAGCATGCTGTAATCAACGAATTCATAATCGACGCTTATGAGGCCTGATTTTTCAATCTGGTAAGCCACTCCGGCGAGTGCCCTGAAAGGAGTTGTCAGAGCATATTCATAAACCAGATCTTCGTTATAGAATTCATAATGTCCGCCATCGGTAAAATTGGAGCTGATATTATCGTAAAACCTCTCATCGATCTTGTAAAGTGTGGGGGAATGGAAGGCAAGACCTATCCTTAGTTGTTCGATCGGTCTGATTATGGCTCCAATCTTAAGGTTAATCCCCGTTCCTGTATTCTCAAAATGTTCAACATAGGAGAAATCGCTGAATTGTGAATCGAGCAGGTAATCAGCCTTCTCAAGGTGCTCAAAGTGTCCGGTATACCTGAAAGTACTTATTCCAAGAGTAGCTCCGAAGTACACTTTGTTCGAATAGTTACCTCCTATCGTAATGGCATGTTCACCGGTATATCCTTCGTTGTTTATAAGCCGCCTTATATTCTGACCATATTTGGAAGAAGGGTTATCTCCATAGTTTGAAAAGACCGTACCGTAATATCTTGCTCCCGACCCGGTAATTGTGTCAATGATCCAGGCGTCGTAAGCGATTCCTGCAGCGCCTTTCAGGTCGCCGTAGTACACTCCGTAACCATCATCAGCCCAGGAATCAGCCATCGAGCTGGTTGAACTGTTCCCCTGGATCCGTGTTGAACTGTTCAGGTTATTTGTCTTGTTGAAAGCATAACCGATATTAAGAGAGATCAATCCCGTTGTTCCGTTCCCCTTGATCAGGTTTCCTACAATACCTGCCTGTCCAAGGTTAAAATTGTAAAGATAATCATCATTGATACCGTTGAAAGCGGCTGATGTCTTTGCATGAAAAAGCTGAGGCGTCACGGATATTTCAGAGGATCTGAACACACCGATACCCGCGGGGTTCTGGCTGAAAGTCGACATATCGCCCCCGAGGGCGGTGAATGCACCACCCATCGACATGAACCTGGCTGAACCGGTATAGAAGATCTGGGAATATCTTAAGGCATCATCTGCATTCTGGGCTTTCATCCCACCGGACAAAAGCAATGCCGCCACGATTATTATTGCTGACCTTTTCATAATAGCTGTTATTATACTATTGTCGTTTATTTAATATGAAACCCTCATGATTTCAGATCCTTTTATATCAGTTTGATGAAGCATGAAGGTTTCGGTTTATTTTTTATTATTTAATGGACTACCCAGGCATTCTATATAGAATACATTGACAATCAACAAATTAATTCGTTTTTAATTATCTTCTCCCGCCTGATGACGATCGGCTGGATGATGATGAGCTTCCCGATGATGAGGATCCTCCGGAGTATGAACTGCCGCCGGAGAAAGAGCCGCTGCTTCTCGACACCGAGCTGCCTCCGCTGTATGATGAGCTGCTTCCTGAGTATGATCCTGACGAGTATCCGCTACCTGAGCTTCTCCTTGAAGGAACCGTGTAGGAGCCGGGGTTACTGTATGATGAGCCTGAGCCGGACCTGGAGGGAACCGAGTAGGAAGATGAGCTGCTTCTGCTGGTTCCTGAGGAGCTTGATGAGTTGCTTCTTTGGACGCCAGAAGGCCTGGTAGTGGTAGTACCGCTATTCACCCTTGTATTGTTGTACGAAGGTCTGGTGCTCATCCTCTGATTGTTATAGGTAGGAGTATAGGATCTGTTCACTGAATTGTATTCAGGAAGGCTTGAAGCAGGTCTCCTCGACTGGGTAGCACTGGTGCCGGAACTTCCTGCGCTCTCGACAGTGCTCCTTCTCTGACCTGTCACAGCCTGCTGTGAACCAATTACAGGAGTGTTTGTTCTTCTCGAAGTTGCTGAACTCACAGTACCTGTTGAAGGAGTTCCGGTTACAGGTTCGGTACTTCTCCTTGATGACGCAGTTCCGGTGGTTCCGGATACACCTGAGGCGCCTCCGCCTGACCAGCTGGTCGACATAGTACTGGGTCTGTCTCTCCTGCCATAATTTACAGTTTTGTCGGAGAAGGTATATGGACTGTAATATCCGCCATAATACCAGGGTGAGTACCATGAACCATAGAAAGGACTGTAATAACCCATCCCGTAATAGCTTCCATAGTAGTAAGGGTTGTAGAAGCTACTGTAGTAAGGACTGTAGAAACCACTGTAATAAGGGCTGTAGAAATCGGAGTAGAACGGATCGTAGTACGAGTACGGGAAGCCGTAGTAGTAGTTATTGAATCCGAACGACGGGTAAAAGCCGTAGTAGAAGGGATCCCTCCAGTAAGGGTTGAAATAGTTCCCATAGAACCTGTTCAGCCTTCCGGCATATGAGCCGTCGTAATAATTGTACCTGTTGTCGTAAGATCCTGCATCAGCATAATCGACAGCATCAGAATATTCATCTGATACCAGAGTATCGGCGGCATAGATATTATCGTAATATGACTCCGATCTCAGATTGCCCTCCGAAATCTGATTCCGGTCGCTGATCCTGGCTTTTGTTACGGGCTGATCAGAACTCACATAGTACAGGTCATCATATTCTGTTCCCACATAGAGCCCTGACGAGCAGGAGGCGAGAGTCAGAAGGGCAAGGCCGAGTATGTAATTTGATGCTTTCATCGTGATTATTGTTTCCTTTTGTTTAATTCATTATTCATATATCAAAATCCATACCAAAAACATTCGGTTATGAGTATCATTACAGGTTCGTGGTCTCAGCAAATTTAATTCTTTTTGCCAAAGTAACAATTATTTTCAAAACGCTTATTGGTCACTTTTAGTTTGTGATGTAATCAGCTATACTGATTAAATTCCGGGAGGTAAGCTTAATATTTTAAATTTCCATTATTTAACTAATTTTACGACCTGCTTTAGGCTAATCACAATAATAACCAATTATTCACCAGACAATGGCTAAGTTTCTTACAGACAGGGATGAGGATTATGCACGATGGTACAACGATCTTGTGATCAAGGCTGACCTTGCCGAAAATTCGGCAGTGAGGGGGTGCATGGTTATCAAGCCTTACGGTTACGCGATATGGGAAAAAATTCAGGCCGGTCTTGACAAGATGTTCAAGGACACAGGTCATGTCAATGCATATTTTCCTCTATTTATCCCAAAATCCTTTCTCAGCAGGGAAGCGGCACATGTTGAAGGATTTGCAAAGGAGTGTGCCGTTGTCACGCATTACCGGCTGAAGACTGACGAGAGCGGCAAAGGCATAGTGGTGGATCCCACTGCAAAACTGGAAGAAGAGCTTATCATACGTCCCACCTCGGAAACCATTATCTGGAATTCATATAAAAACTGGATCCAGTCGTACCGCGACCTTCCCATACTCATTAACCAGTGGGCCAATGTTGTCAGATGGGAGATGCGTACCCGCCTGTTCCTGAGGACTGCAGAGTTCCTGTGGCAGGAAGGCCATACAGCTCATGCTACAAGTCAGGAGGCTGTTGAAGAAACCGAAAGGATGATAAATGTTTATGCCGATTTTGCAAAGGAACATATGGCGCTTCCTGTTATAAAGGGATATAAAACAGAAAATGAACGTTTCGCTGGAGCAGTTGACACCTATACGATAGAAGCTCTGATGCAGGACGGTAAAGCCCTTCAGGCAGGAACGAGCCATTTCCTGGGACAGAATTTTGCCAAAGCTTTTGATGTTCAGTTCACTGACAGGTCCGGCAAGCTGGAATACGTTTGGGCCACATCCTGGGGAGTGTCGACCAGGATGGTCGGAGCGCTGATCATGGCACACTCCGATAACAACGGGCTGGTGCTTCCGCCACGCCTTGCCCCGATACAGGCAGTAATTGTTCCGATATTCAAGACCGACGAACAACTTCAGCTTATCAGTGAGAAGGCAAGGGAAATAATGACCGGACTTCAAAATGCAGGCATCTCGGTAAAGTATGACGACCGCGACAACCTCAAGCCCGGTTTCAAGTTTGCTGACTATGAACTGAAGGGAGTTCCCGTAAGGATAGCGATCGGACCCCGCGACATAGAAAACGGCACGGTGGAACTTGCCCGTCGCGATACCCTGCAGAAAAAAACAGTGCCTGCACATGGCCTGCCCGAAAGGTTAAAGGACCTGTTAGTGGAAATTCAAGCCAACATATTTAATAAAGCGCTGAGGTTCCGCGACGATAATACCTATAAAACCGATGACTGGAAAGAATTTACCGATATTATCGAGAACCGGGGAGGATTTGTACTTGCCCACTGGGATGGAACTACTGAAACGGAGGAAAAAATAAAGGAAGAAACAAAAGCAACCATAAGGTGCATACCTTTCGATTCCTCTGAAGAAGATGGCCTTTGCATTTACTCCGGGAAGCCTTCAAAAAGACGTGTCGTTTTTGCAAGATCATATTGAAGCAGGCGGCAATTCGCGTAATTTTTCTTAATTTAGAGCTTCAATACCAATAAAAACACCTGACAATGTCCGAACCGGAAGACAAGAAAATACAGATTATCAATATACTGAAGGAGAAATCACTGCTGAAGCAAAAGGTTTTCGACAATACACTGGAATGGTTCACCGTGCTTAAGGATATACTTAAGGAACTCTCCAGGGATGTTAACAGCAAGCTTGGAAATGTTGACGGAAGGATTAAGATGGAATATACCGACAGGAGCAACTTTGATGCACAGCTTAAAGTAGCCGGCGACATCCTTCTTTTCAGCATGCATTCAAACATATTCCAGTTCGACAGGGATCATCCGGCGTGGAAGACGCCTTATATTCAGAAGAACAGGAACAATTCGTATTCGGGGATTATCAATATTTACAACTTCCTTCTCGACTCATTCAAATATTCCAGGCTTGACGACCTGGGCTACCTGATTGCCAGGGTTTTCATCAACCATGAAAACCAGTATCTTGTTGAAGGAAAAAGACAGATGGGAATGCTTTTCTCGAACTACGGCAATGAAGCCTTAACACGTACGTCTCTCAAGAATATTATATCGACCGCTATTCAATATTCCCTTGAATTCGATCTTCTGGTACCTCCCTACGACACGGTTAAAATCGCCACTGTCGGCCAGGCCGAGGCAAAGATCCAGCATTCCAGGATAATAACTGGTAAACGTCTCGGGTTCCAGTTCAATTCTGATGATGTTCTGCTCAAAAACCAGAATGAAACCTGAAAATGAAGATATTAAAAGATTAAAACTGATCCGGAGATTCTTTTGCATCCAGATACTTGTTTTTGTTTTTCTGCCTTCCTTTTCACAGCAACAGTCAGATACTGATTCCACAATCAGGGAAGGAAATTATCTTCCTGCACCCAATATCAGGAAAATAAGGATCTCTCTTCCCCATGCCTGGAGTTCCTATCCGTCCGGTCTTATTCCGCCATCGGGAAACGGAAGTCAAAGGACGATGATCTTCCTGGATTCCCTGAAGAACAGGGCCTCCAGGGCACTGATAACCAAGAAATTATACGACTTTATTATCATTGACCGCGATCCTAAGACTGCAAAGGACATAAATGCTTCAAGCGAAGAAAGGTACATTGGTTCTGAAGGCCTTAAGATCAGGAATATAGAAATAAAAAGGCTGAATGTATTCGGCACCAACATAAACACTCCCGACTTTTTCGATCCCAACCGTATGGAAACGCTTCTGAACAAAACGCATTTCAATACAAACGAGATAATAATAAGAAAAAACCTGCTATTCCGCCCAGGCGATACCATCTCTTCCCTTACACTGAGCGACAACGAAAGGTACCTCAGGGAACTGAACTTTGTTGACGATGCAAGGATTCTGGTGCTTCCCGTTTCGGATTCGCTGGCTGACGTCATTGTTGTCACGAAGGACATTTATTCGCTTGGAGCCAGGGCAAATCTTTCAGGTGTTGGAAAAGGCATGGTTTCGGTTTTTGAAAGGAATATCTTCGGTATGGGCCATGAATTCGGCGTCAATGTCCCATGGGATATTGATTCAACCGATTCACCCGGATTCGGGGTGAACTACCGGGTAAACAACATTGGCAAAACATTTACCAACCTCGGGCTTTACTTTCAGGACGGTCTGGGAAGAAGAAGCTATGGAATAGATATCGGCAGGGGACTTATAAGCTCTTCCACAAAATATGCAGGGAACATAACACTCCGCAGGACAATCACTTCCGAAGATCTCGATTCACTTCCCGAACCTCACCCGGTAAAATATAATCTTCAGGATTACTGGCTTTTACGATCCTTCCTGCTCAATAGTAAGTCTGTCACCCGACTGATTATCGGAGCACGGTATACCAATAACAATGTCTTCCTGCACCCATATATCGAACCTGATTCCTACTACCATCTTCAGCAATACCGTCTCTTTCTCGGTTCGTTATCCTATTCCGTTCAGAGATTCTATAAAACAAGCCTGATTTACGGTTATGGCCGTACAGAGGACATTCCCCACGGGTTTTTGTTCAATATAACTGCCGGACAGGAATTCAGTGAGTTCAAGAACAGGTATTACACCGGGGCATCCCTCTCACTGGGAGAATCATTCGGAAAAATCGGCTATCTCCATTCATCAGTTTCATTCGGCACCTTCATAAACCGGAAAAGGACAGAACAGGGTATTCTTTCGCTGAGGACCAGTTATATCTCAACACTTGCCCATATTGGAAGGTACCGTAGCAGGAACTTCGTTAATGTTGAATACACAAGGGGTTTTGACCGGTACCGGGATGAATTCCTTACACTCATCAGGGATGACGGGTTCTCGGGATTCAGGAATGATTCAATAAGCAATGAACAGAGGCTCACCATTAATCTCGAGACCGTTCTTTTCAGTCCCGTGGATTTCTACGGTTTCAGGTTCGCGGTGTTTGGATTCGCGGATGCCGGTTTCCTTTTCGGCACAAATCAGATATTGTCGAAGGGCGATTTTGCGTCAGCCGTCGGGCTGGGCATCAGGGTAAGAAATGACAATCTCATACTGAACACATTCCAGGTAAGGCTGGGTTTTTACCCTAAGGTACCCGACTATTCAAAAACAACAACTTTAATGGTATCCGGCGAACAGATGCTTAAACCTTATAATTTTGAACCCAGTCAACCATCCATAATACGATTCAGATAATCATGTCACTCTTTGAAGAATTCCGGACCTTTGCCAGGGAAAATAAACTGTTTGCTGAGAATGACAGGATACTGCTTGCCGTCAGCGGAGGGATCGATTCAATGGTTATGCTTCATCTCTTCACGAGGATGAGATCAGACATAGTTGTTGCCCACTGCAACTTCAAACTCAGGGGAAAGGAGTCGGATCTGGATGAGGAACTTGTAAAAAACTATGCTGCAGTCAATAAGATCCCTTTTATTCCTGCTTCATTCGACACATCGGGATATGCCGCTGAGAAAGGTATTTCCATACAGATGGCCGCCAGGGAACTGAGGTATGACTGGTTTGAAAAGATAAGAGTCGAAAAAGAATGCAGTCTTATTGCAGTAGCTCATAACCTGAACGATAATATAGAAACCCTGCTTATCAACCTGACCAGGGGAACAGGCCTTAGCGGACTTACCGGGATGAAGCCATTGTCCGGAGTTGTCATCAGGCCTCTTTTGTTTGCAACACGCGCCGCCATCGAAGAATACAGCATTGAATCCGGAGTGCCTTACAGGGAAGACAGATCGAATGCCGAAACCTTATACGCCAGGAACAAGATCAGGCATCTCGTTATCCCGGTATTAAAGGAGATCAATCCTTCGGTTGAAGAAACACTCAACGCAACTGCTGCACGGCTTGCCGGCCTTGATAATATACTATCCTCTCATATCCATAACATCCGGTCGAAGCTATCATCGGAAAGAGGCGGGTCGCGTATCTTTGATTGTGAAAAACTGGCGGAATACAGTGGCAGCCGGCCAATGCTTTTCGAACTCTTCCACCCTTTCGGAATAACTGAACATCTTGCAGGCGACCTTCAGAAACTGATCAGTACCGGCGGCACGGGAAAGCAGTTGTTCACATCTTCCCACAGGATACTGCGAAACAGGGATGAGATTATTGTCAGTCCCCTGGGCAACAAGCACCGGGATCACATAGTCATTGAGTCGCCCGGGGATCTGTTGAACCTGCCCCTGATCAGGTCCGTATCGGTTCACACGGTGGATGAAAGCTTCAGCATATCCCGCGATCCCCGGATAGCCTGCATCGACAGGGATCTGATAAGCCTGCCTCTTATCGTGAGAAGATGGAGGGAAGGTGATTGGTTTTATCCGCTGGGCATGGCCGGCAGGAAGAAACTCAGCGATTTTTTTGCCGACAGAAAATATTCCCGTCTGCAGAAGGAGGAGACGATGATACTTGAATCGGCGGGTAAAATCGTTTGGGTGATGGGTGACAGACTCGACGACAGGTTCAGGGTAACAGAATCAACCACATCAGTGCTACGTATTGAGCTGAGTGACAGTGAAAATAAAAAGCCATAAGACTGCTGTCCCTTAAGCGGGTTCATCAGCCGCGTGAACCATGGATAGCCCTGTCTATCATAAGAAGATCAGCCAGTGCAATGGCAGCGGCAGCCTCAACAATAACAGGCGTCCTGAGAGCTATACAGGTATCGTGTCGTCCCTTAACATTCAGCCATGTCATTTCCTTTCTTGCGAAATCGAAAGTTTGCTGTTTCACAGCTATTGAAGAAGTAGGTTTCACGGCAACCCTGAAAACAATTTCATTCCCGTTCGTGATGCCCCCGTTAATGCCTCCGGCGTTATTGGTCAGGGTTTTGCCTGTTTCATCCACGAAGGAGTCATTATGTTCCGAGCCCTTCATTGAAGCAGCCCTGAATCCTGATCCGAATTCTATCCCCTTAACAGCCGGAATTGCAAATACTGCATGGCTTATTGCTGATTCGACCGGATAGAAAAACGGTTCCCCTAGGGCCTTATGAGGATCTGAGATCCTGCATTCGATAATTCCTCCAATGGAGTCGCCTTCCGAAAGAGCATTACTGACTGCTTTTTCAATGTCACCGATACCTCCTGCCGAAATGAGTTTTGCCGTCACCAGCGAGGGTTGTAGAATGTTCTTTGCAATCACTCCTGCAGCAACCAGCCCCCAGGTTATCCTTCCCGAGAAATGTCCGCTGCCTCTCATATCGGCGAATCCCGAGTATTTTACAGCTGCCGTATAGTCGGCATGGCCGGGCCGGGGGATATTCCTGAACTCATCGTAATCGCCCGGTCTCCTGTCGCTGTTTCTTGTCATCAGCATCAGCGGGGCTCCTGTAGTGATCCCGTTAAAAACTCCGCTCAGTATATCGGGAGTGTCGGTCTCACTTCGGGGAGTCGTACCCTTTGCTCCGCTTCGCCTTCGTGAAAGATCCTGCATGAAAACATCCGGGCTCAGCCTTATCCCCGGGGGGCATCCATCGATAAGCACACCTATTGCGCTGCCGTGCGACTCGCCAAAAACCGAAACTCTGAAAACTTTACCAAAGGAATTCATTTCATATCTGTTTTGTTCCGGGTTTATTATGAATGTAAAAATCTGTTACCTCGTTTACCGTTATCTTTTCAGCAACAGCATCGCCTATGCCTTTCAGAAAAACGAAGAAAATATCATTCCCTGTTTTTTTCTTGTCCTTCATAAGCAATCTGGCGACCTGTCCATCCGGTATATCATGACCGGGGAGAAGTCCATAGGATTTCAGCACATCAGTTATTCTTTCGTGATCATCCCTGGTAATCAGTCCCCTCTCCATTGAAAACGCTGATGCCATTTCCATTCCGCACGAAACGGCATATCCGTGGCGGTATGAATGGTACATTTCGATTGCATGGCCGTAAGTATGTCCGAAATTCAGCAGACGTCTCAGTCCTGTTTCCTTTTCGTCGGCTGTAACGACAGCTGCCTTAAAGTTCACTGCCATTGAAATACACTTTGACAGAAGTTCAGGATCACGGTTAGCAATGCCTTTCCGGTTGTTCCCGATTATCTCAAAGAGTTCAGGATCGCCAATGAGCCCGGTCTTAATAAGTTCAGCGAGTCCCGAAAAATACTCTTCCTCAGGCAGTGTCGTAAGCATCAGCGGATCACAGATCACGAACTCCGGCTGTTTGAAACAACCGATGGCATTCTTGGCACTTTCCAGATTAACCCCGTTCTTGCCTCCTGTGCTGGCATCCACCTGCGACAGCAGGGATGTTGAAACATAGGCACATCTGATACCCCTCATGTATATTGAGGCCAGAAAGCCTGCAAGGTCGCAAACAACTCCTCCCCCAATGCCAAGTATGAACCCGTCCCGGTCGATCCCTGCCTCCATAAGCTTTGCTGCCAGCATTTCAACGACTTCAAGCTTCTTGCTTTCCTCTCCCGGAGTGATCCGGAACACCGGAAAATCAGGAAAGCGGGCTCCATATATTTCCTCAACATTGGTGTCGGTCAGAATTGCCACACCCGAATCAGGAAGCATTTCATGGACCGTTTCCCAGGCGGCGCCCACATGGATTTCAGAAAAAGAGTCAGCAGTATTAATGATTATTTTTTCCAATTAGCTTCTGTTTTGCCCGATAAAGTTAACAAAACATACGGAATCACATATAAACCCTTTAAATAACAAATCACCCAAAGTCCTGATTCGGCAGCAATCCCGCCATTGGCAAAAAGCACTAACTTTATGACGATTTTTAATCCTCAAGATGACTACCAGGGAAAGATACCGCCGGACCATAGAGTATTTCGCTGCAAATATGCCCGATGCCGAAACTGAACTGACGTACACTGATCCCTTCGGGCTTATAGTTGCGGTGATACTGTCAGCCCAGTGCACTGACAAACGCGTCAATATGATAACACCGGATCTTCTTAAAAAGTACCCCGATGCCGAATCGATGGCAAAGGCGGAGCATGAGCAGGTCTTTGAATTCATCAAGTCATGTTCCTATCCAAACAACAAGGCAAGGCACCTGGTGGCTATGGCCAGGAAGCTTGTAAGTGAATTCGGAGGCATAGTTCCCTCCGATCCCACTGAATTGCAGAGGCTCCCGGGCGTAGGCAGGAAAACTGCAAATGTAGTGGCTTCGGTAATATACAATAAGCCGGTCATGGCTGTCGATACCCATGTTTTCAGGGTAGCTGCTAGGATAGGTCTCACAACAAATGCAAAAACACCCTTAAGCACGGAACTACAGCTTTCCAGGAATATCCCGGATGAACTGATGCATAAAGCGCATCACTGGCTTATTCTCCACGGAAGGTACGTCTGCAAGGCCAGAACTCCCCTTTGTGGCGAGTGCGGACTAATGGAGTTTTGCAGATACTATGCCCGCAAAAACAAGCATAAAGCTTCCTGATGCATACACTTAAGGGCAAAAACAACGTTCTAATACAAAAATTGCTTAAATATGTCATACCCGCCGCATTACGAATCGAGTATGTCTGATACCAGAATCAGCTATGATGAACTTCTGAAGGCTAATAAAATGCTTGAAGAGGAGCTAAAGTACCTTAAATCGATTTACGAAAGGAAATCCGACATCAAAGATCCAGGTACAAGTTTTTCCGCTCCTGCAAATATTCTAAGGGAAATTATTGAAAGTAGCAGTTCCTACTTCGCGCTTTTCAAAATAACTGCTGACAACAGGATTCTTATCCTTGACCTTAATGAAAAGGCTGCTTCAATTGAATCGGTCTGCATTCCGGATGCCAGAGATAAGCACCTTGATGAAGTATTCTTTCCGCACAGGGAAAGGCTGGTCAGTCTTATACATGATACCCTAAAAAGCGGGGTAGCCAGAAAGCTTGCTGTTTCGGAAGACAACAGCGATTCACTCGGGCATTATATTGGATTCAATATTGCATACGGAAATATTCTCGTGACATGGGAACCGGGCCGGGATCAGAAGAACGAAGATAATCTGGCGGGGCAAAAACTGTTATTTGAGTACTTTGCCGAGATGTTTCCGGAGATGATATATGAAATCGACATGTCAGGCAATGTCATCTACGCCAACAGCCTGGCAATTAACTTCTTCGGTATTTCAAGGGAAGATATAGCTGCCGGCATCCACATCTCTAAGGTATTCCCCGGCAATTTCCCCAGGATGATGGAGAACCTCAGGAATTTACATGCTCCCGACCAGATCTTCAATGAATATTATATCACGATGAAGGATGGATCGCTGGTTCCAATTATGACTCATTCGTTTGCTCTTTTCCATGACAAAAAGAAGATAGGCTACAGGGGAATAGTTTTCGACATAAGCAAACAAAAAAATTACGAAGCCAAGATAAACAGGGAAAAAAACATCCTCAAGCACCTTGTCGATTCCATTCCTGAAGCGATAGTGCTTATCGACCGGGATGGGATAATCAGTAACATGAACAAGGAATTCACTTCCATGTTCGGATATACGAGGGAAGAAGTCATAGGCAAGAATGTTGATGAACTTATCACTCCCGATTATCTCAGGAACGAATCATACGACCTGGAGCTGGCGCGTAAAAAGGGCAGACTAATAAAGAATACAATAAGGCACGACAAAGAAGGAAATCTGATCAATGTATCTCTGACAGCCGTCAGTCTGACAACCAATGACGAAACGGCAGCTTATATGAATATCTACAGGAACATAACACAGGAGCGTAAGACACAGATTATACAGGAAATAGTGTACAATATTTCCACTGCGGCTCTGAACCAGACAGAGATCAAGGACATATACGCGACGATAGTCAGGGAACTCAGCAAGATATGGGACACGAATAATTTCTTCATTGCACTTTATGATTCCAAAACCGACACCCTGTCGATGCCGTTGTTCTCGGATGAAAAAGACAAGTTCGAGCATGTTTCTGCCCGGAAAACAATTACAAAATGGGTTATCGGACTCCGGAAATCGGTACTGCTCAAGATAAATGACCTGAAGGATCTGGAGGACTCCGGAGATATAGATCTGGTGGGCACTCCATGCAAAGTATGGATGGGTGTGCCTCTGAAAGCGGAAAAAGAGATAATCGGATTAATGGCTCTTCAGGACTATCACGATGAGGACAAGTTCACGACGGACGATGTCAATGTACTGGAATTCATAGCAAACCAGATTGCAATAGCAATCCAGCGCCGTACGATGATCGACAACATGATCCAGGCAAGCCACAAGGCCGAAGAAGCTGCCCAGTCGAAACAGCAGTTCATGTCGACAATGAGTCATGAGATCAGGACTCCCCTCAACGAAGTTATAGGCATAACCAACCTCCTATTGCAGGGAAGCCCGAGGGAAGACCAGATGGATTTTATAAAGACGCTCAGGTTCTCTGGCAATCATCTTCTTACTCTGGTCAACGATGTGCTCGACTACAACAAAATGGAATCGGGGAAAATCGTTTTTGAACAGAATACCTTCAGCATGAACGATTTTATGAATGACATCCTCAGGACATATTCCTACCGAGCGCAGGCAAAGAATCTTGAATTCGAAATAATTAAGGAAGACAATCTCCCGAATGAGGTCATCGGTGATTCCATCAGGCTAAACCAGATACTTTCCAATCTTCTTTCGAACGCCCTGAAATTCACAAAATTGGGATATATACATGTAATACTGAAAGAGAAGGAAAGAAACAACAATAAAATCGGAATTGAGTTCACGGTAAAAGATAGCGGACTGGGGATACCGAAAGATAAGCACAAAATGATATTTGAAAGCTTCACACAAGCCTCACCCGATACCACAAGGCATTTCGGAGGAACAGGACTTGGCCTGGCAATCTGCAAGAAGCTGGTTGAACTTCAGGGAGGCAGTATTGATATAGAAAGCGAGCCCGGCAAAGGTTCGTCATTCCGCTTCGTCCTTTCCTTCGGGATACCCGATCAGGAAATCAAACCCAAAGCCAGCGATATCTCTGAAACATATATAGGACTTGAAGGCAGAAGGATACTTGTGGCGGAAGACAATAAGATCAACTTTTTTGTTGCCAATAAGTTCCTGACAGGCTGGGGAGTAAATGTTACACATGTCGAAAACGGCCAGCTTGCTGTCGAGATGCTTGAAAATGCTGAATTCGACCTGGTTCTTATGGATCTCCACATGCCTGTTATGGACGGAATTGAAGCTACACGACGTATCAGGAATTCCGAAAATCCAAGGATAAGAAACATGCCCGTGATTGCACTGACTGCAGCCATTCTTTCAGAAAGCCACGACAAGATCGCTGATCTTAGCATCAACGACTACGTTCTTAAACCGTTCAAGCCTCAGGATCTGTTCAATAAGATTCTGACGAATATAAAATAACGGTACGGGACTCGAAGTGGAAAGTAAAAAGTTGAAAAGTAGAAAGTTCAAAGTTCGGGGTTCGAAGCAGTCAATGCGTTTAGTGTTTAGGGGTTAGGGTTTAGCGCTCTGTGTAGTCAAATGCCTCATTGCAAGAGACTTGCAAGACCGCAAGACTGCACGACCGCAAGACAATGTATTATGTATTATAGGCGATAGATTATAGGCGATGTGCCGCATTGGAAGAGACCGCAAGACCGCAAGACTTGCAAGACCCGTGCCATCTTATTTTATACAGTTTCTGCTGATGTATTCCGTTGCTTTCTTGTTTCCCTGGTTGAAAGCTTTTTTGAAATCAAAGCATGCATCTTCCCTGTTACCCATGCTCAGCCGTGAGATTCCCATGTTCAGCCATGCATCAGGGTTCTGAGGCTGAAGGTCGAGCGCCATGCTGTAATCCTTTGCCGCAAAATCCCATGAGTTAGATACGAAATATGAATTAGCCCTGTCGATGTAGCATTCAGCATCATGAGGGTGCAGCCTGAGATTTTCCGAGAAATATGTAAGGGCCAGGAGATTGTCGCCTGAAGCCGCGGCAAGTTTTCCTGCCCGGCTCAGAGCCTTTTTATCTCCCGGATAAAGATCGAGATACCTGACAATATCCCCCAGTGCCTTGTCTGATTCTCCCGTCTTCCTGTAGCATTCTGCCCTGAGCATAAGCAGTTCAGGATCTCCTGCGCCTGTATTCAGAAGACGTGTGTAGGTTGATGAAGCGCCTGCAGGGTTTCCCGATGCTTCCTGGTTCCTTGCAACAAGCCTAAGAAATTTTTCATTATCCGGTTCATCAGTCAGCAGGGCATCAAGAGTTTTCAGCGATTCGGGATACTTCTTTTCCGAAAAGTTTATCATGGCGCCGGCATAAGCCAGTTCGTCATTCCCCGGATAACCGGCCCTGAGTTCAGTGAACAGCGATTTCGCATCCGGAACACTCCCGGTCGACAGGCTGTATTCAATTTCAGCTATTCCTTTCTCAAGCGAAGTATAGTGATCCTTCCTCCAGAACTGACGCCATTCGGGACGGTTCTCCAGGAGGCTGAACGCGGGGTCTAACATTATTTCCTTTTCACTCCTCCTGTATTTTGATCCAAGGCACAATTCAAGATGGTAGACGGCTGTAGCAGCATCTCCCTTCAGGGCATAGATTCTCGCCAGTCCGTATTCACCTGATCCCGGCGCAACACGGTTTGCCGAATTGTAATCGTTTATTGCCCGCGAGTAATCATCGCCGGCAAGGAATGCCTCGGCCCTGGTGAGATAGACATCCCTGTCAGGGTAGCTCTCCAGCGCCCGCGATAACAAGGCTGCTGCCTCAAGGGCTTTTCCTCTTTCGGTAAGAGCGCGCCCTTCCATAAGGAAATCCGATTTCGTCTGCCCCTGTAGTCCTACGGTTAAAAGCGCGATTAATATTAACAACAATATCCTTTTCATCATCAGCATGTCTGTTTGATCAATAATCCGGTCTGGTGACCGTTGCCCCCTTTTCGGTAATGACATGAACAAATCCCGAAAGATGGAACTGCTCAAGTCCCGTGATCCTTCTTTCAAAAACTTCGCACTGGTAGAAGTAAACTCCCGGCGATACTATCTTTCCGTTGTAGGTACCGTCCCAGTTTATCCTCGGTTCATCGGTCTGAAAGATAAGCACACCGTAGCGGTTAAACAATTTGAAATCGACCTTCTCCACCAGTCCTGAAGTCTTGGCCCTAAGCCAGTCGTTTATATCATCCCCGTTTGGAGTGAACACATTCGGTATCTCGTAGAAATTGCAGGAGTCGACGCAGATCATAACCGATTTCAGGCTTTCGTTCCCTATCTCATCAAATGCCGAAACCGCGTAACACCCTGAAACAACTTCACCCGGATAATGTTTATAGCTGAAAGTATTCCTGTCGTTGATAACCGTCAGCAGCGACATGGGTTCTTCGGTTATCAGTTTATAATATATGTTGTATCCTGCCACGTCATCAAGACAATCCTGATCGCTTATACTCCAGCGCACATTATTGTATAGACTGTCGCACTGGCTTGTAACTGTAATTGCAGGCTGGCAGGGAGCTTCATTGTCGACAGGAATTACACAGGTTATTTGTGAAAAGTTTAACAGATTCCCGGGCATGCCTGCCGATGCATATCCCCCGGCCGATCTGACCCTGTAACAATACTCCGTGCCGTTCACCAGTCCCGTATCGGTGAATTCAAGGATATTGGAAGTCCCGATTGAATCGTAGGCCATGGTTGTCCTGTTAAGCCTGAAGAAGTCGTACCTTGTATTTACCCACGGAACATTCCGGCTGATCACGAAGCGGACCTTACGGTCGCCCGGGTTTGCAGTAAGGTAAAGAGAGGATGCATATCCTGGCTCTCCTATCAGGAACCTGTTGCCCGGGGTATTGTTGTACAACTCTATCCTGTAAATATATCCTCTGTCGACAGTGTTTATAAGAGTATCTACATGGGAGGTTTCATTAAGAGTAGATGTACTGATTGTTCTTATTCGCGTGTATTCGGTGCCGGTCACACCCTCGGCCCTTGAAATTATATACTCCCAGGGACCGGGGGCCGGGATGGTATCAAGCCTGTCGGGCCTTCTCCACCTTATAATAATCGAGCCGTTGGTTGCCGAGGTTGACCTTACGCTTACGTTGGTTATTAATGGAATTCCCGAAACGAGTGATGAGACAAGTTCGTTGGAGGCTTTACTCTCGGCCAGGTTTTTGAAAACGGCGGTAATCCTGTACGAGTACTCCTTGTTGAACTCCAGTCCCTCTCCTTCGTTGGTATCGATATAAGAAACTGTGGAATTACCTTCAATATATCCAATTTTCTCATATCCTGCCGATGCAGGAATTCCAGGCATACATGTATCAGGAGTAAAGGACGATGATCCTTCCCTCCTGTAAATATTGAATCCCATTATGGCATCGGTTCCGTAATCGTTCCATTCCAGCCTCATGAATTTGCCCGCGGGCGATAAGCCGGTAAGTGTCGGCGAAGGACCCAGGACTCTTATCTGGAAATTGTCGATGTCGGAGAGATTCTGATCACTATTGTAATCATCGGCCTTTATTATTATGTCATAGGGCTGGTTTCTTACTGCCTCATAGCATGTTTCCCACCTGAAGCGGGACGAATAGAATCCTTCGACCGAGTCGACTTTCGTGAATGTAGCCCGGCATGGATCAAGATTATAAATACCTGAGGTTGACGAGAGCCGAAGCAGATCATTATTGGGATCGGTGGCAGAAACCAGGAAATCGATCACCGAGCCGGCTTCAACGCATCTGCCGGAAAGCGGCCCGATAACAGGCGGTTTGTTATCGGTGTCGTACACATTGATCTGAATATCCCTTACCACCACCCCTATTTTTTTCCCATAGCGCCACTCCTGAATCTCCATGGCAACGTTATATGCTCCTGTGTCCCTGGGAGTGCGCCATATCAGGTCACCCGTAAGAGCGTCGACCCTGATATATTCAGTTGCAGGAGGAAGGGTGTAGTTCTCGATTGGTTTACCGTCTTCACGGGTACATGTCGTAATCGCGTACGAAAGGCTGTCGCCGTCAGGATCGTAGGCTCCCGGATTATGAATGAACACATGCCCCCTGGCCGCCTTGTCGTATGGCGGATTGAGAAGTACCGGCGTACTGTTTCTTCCTATTGAGGGATTCACTATCAGGGTTGTGGTTATGGAGAAAACCACATTCACCGAATTCGGAATATTGACAACATCAGCGTTTCTGTTGGGATCCTGCACCACTATCTTGTATACACCGGGGCCGGGATAGGTATGAGTGGTCTTATAGATATTCCTTTTGTAATAGTTCGGCAGAAACACATAGCTGTTTCTTGGTGCCACAGAAGTTGAATTATCACCCCATCCAACTTCAAGCTCATCCCTGTCGGCATAGCTCAAGGTGTAAGTATAGGTTGTTATGGTTATCTCGAATGTGAGATCCGACAACTGTACATAAGTGATTTCTCCTGCCCTGTTATGAGTTGCCCATGCATTTCCGGAACAGGCCATCATAAGGGCAACAATCAATATTATCTTCGTATATAGTATCTTCACTTTGCTATACTCCTCTTATCCTTTAAATTATTGTATTTCAAACATCTTTTCCGTCTCCAGGGCAGTGAGTCTGGCAGCTTCCTCAAAATCATTTACCTTGACAATCAGCATATTTGCCTGATCGTTATAGATTGAAGTCATTATGGTGTTTTTCACATTCACCGATTTGACCCTGTCTGCAGAACTGAAGGAAAGATTCATTCTCAGTTCATTATCCGATAGACTCATGTTTCCTAGTTCCGCCTTTACCGGATCGCCATTAACGGCTATCCTTACCTTTTCGTTCACATAATCAGTCAATATTATTTTTATTTGCTCATCGCTTCTTGAAAAATCCAGGTTCTTCTCCTTTTCAGTTCCAATTCCCGCGTCGAGCAGGAAGTCATCAAAGTATACCATCAGGAACATATTGAATGCCTTATCTCCGGGTGAATAGTCAATGCTCATCAGTGAGACATGCACCGGATGAAATCCCAGCCAAAGCGATAAAAGCAAAAATCTGATCATCCTAATTAAGGGTTAGGCACATTAAGCTTCCTCAAAAATCAGACCATTAATAACTATCAACCGGCATCCTCAACCCTGTTCTTAAGATAGCCTGCCGGGCCGACTTCCATGAACGAGAATCCGGCAGGCCCTGAAAAGTTTCCTGCCAGTATCACAACAAGGTCTTCATTGCATATGTCATTTCTTTCAATAAGGTCTGAAAGCGCCGTTCTGAGAAAATCATCCACCGATTTTCTTTTTTCCTGGAAGCTCGCGTACACCCCGTACGAAAGGGCCATCTGCCTCATGGTACTGGCAAGATAGCACCTTGCAAGTATCATTTTGTATCCTCTGTATGCAGCCATGTCCCTTATTGTTCTGCCGGCAATGGTATCTGCAATTATTGCTTTGGCATTCACCCTCACTGAAGTTTTTACGGCCACTTTTGCCAGGTATGATGAAATCTCGCTGTTAATACCCGAGGTTGGCAGTTCAAGGAATTTCTCCTTATTTTCCTCAACCTCAAGAGCTACGCGTGTCATTGTTTTAACTGCTTCCACAGGGTATAAGCCGGCGGCTGTTTCCCCGCTCAACATCAGGGCGTCGGTCTGGGAATAGATGGCGCTTGCCACATCACTGATTTCAGCCCTGGTTGGCCGCGGATTCTTTATCATCGAATGAAGCATCTGGGTTGCAACGATGACCGGCTTCCTTGCTGTAATACATTTCGAGATGATATTCTTCTGTATCCCCGGAATTTTTTCATATGGTATTTCGATGCCAAGATCTCCCCTTGCCACCATTATCCCGTATACATGCTCGAGTATTTCATCTATATTGTTAACACCCTCTTCATTTTCGATTTTCGCGATAATCTTTATCGGGCTTCCGAACTCATCGAGCAGGTCCTGCACATCAATCACATCCTGCTTAGTCCTTACGAAAGAGTGAGCTATAAAATCGACATCGTTTTCAACAGCCATCCTGATGAATTTCCTGTCCTTCCCGGTAAGTGATGGCAGGCATATCCTGATCCCCGGAATATTAACGCTTTTTCTTGAACCGAGCATACCGCCGCTTTCCACCACGCATTCGAGAAAGCTACCCTCACGCCTTACCGCCCTGAGAGCAATATCCCCGTCGTCGATAAGTATTGCAGCGCCTTCCGGAACGTCGGTAACAAAACCGGTATACGACACATTAATAAGGTTGCCGCAGGACTTTTCGGCAGGGTTACCGGCCATCATCACCTTTTCTCCCTTTACCAGTTCGATCGGAGCATCGCATGAAGTGGTCCTGATCTCCGGCCCTTTCGTATCTATAAGGATGCCTATCTTGTCGGAGACGCTGTGTGCATTCCTTATTATCCTGAGAGCTCCATCAATATCGAGGTGGGCCGAATTGATCCTGATCACATCCATACCGGCCTGATAAAGTTCCGAAATGAACTCAGGCTCACATTTCTTGTCTGAAATGGTTGCTACAATCTTTGTCCTTTTCCTTTTCATCCGTATATAATTATATTTTAAAGGTCCCCGCTCAAGCGGGGGACCCCACATGATTGAAAATACACACATACGAGTTTGGGCATTTGATTCATGTGGGTTTCATTTCTCTTTTTTAATGTTCCTGTTCATTTCCTTCAGGGCTTCAATGGCAAGCCTGTATCCGTCCATTCCCAGGCCAACAATACTTCCGGCACAATATCTCCCTACCAGGCTATTATGCCTGAATTCCTCCCTTGCAGCAATATTGGTGATATGAACCTCTATTACCGGGCTTTTAACTGCTGCCACTGCATCGGCAATGGCGACCGAAGTATGGGTGTAGGCACCCGGATTTATTACTATCCCGTCGCAGGTAAAACCTGTTTCGTGTATCCTGTTAATGATTTCGCCTTCTATATTCGACTGGAAATAGTCGATGGAGACTTCGGGAAAAAGCTTCCTGAGTTTTTCCAGACGTTCCTCAAACGATTCGCTTCCGTATTTGCCGGGTTCCCGTTTTCCCAGGAGATTAAGGTTTGGTCCGTTGATTATCTGAATTTTCATTGCATTGACTCAGTATTTCAACGTGTAAAAATACTAAAATATCTCAGGTTAAGACCTGCGTTTCTGATTTACTTTGTATTACCTTGCAGGGGTACTTGATCAATAAT
Source organism: Bacteroidales bacterium (assembly GCA_034679225.1). Lineage (GTDB taxonomy): Bacteria > Bacteroidota > Bacteroidia > Bacteroidales > VadinHA17 > LD21. The sequence goes on from JAXDBC010000052.1 coordinate 44,706, forward strand.
TCTATGAGTCTCACCTGGAAAAACGCATCAAAGAATTTTGAAAACTATTTAAGGCTCGAGAAATCGTTGTCGGAGAACAGCATCGCGGGCTACCTTAACGATGTCCGCAAGCTTGAGGAATTTGACAATGAAGGAGGAAATGAAAAGGGACCCGCATCACTTACTTATCACGATCTCAGGGAGTTTATCAACCTGGAGGGATCAGGCGAGGTCAGCGCCAGGACTCAGGCCCGGCTAATATCGGGAATCAGGGCATTTTACAGGTTTCTGCTCATTGACGGCGAAATAGCTGAAAATCCCACATCCCTTCTTGAATCGCCAAGGCTTGGGCTGAAGCTTCCCGAAGTGCTTACAGTAAGCGAGATTGACCGGATTGTTGAAGTTATTGATCTCAGTCGCCCCGACGGTCACAGGAACAAAGCTATCATCGAAACGCTCTACGGGTGCGGACTAAGAGTCTCGGAACTGGTTAACCTAAGGCTCACCGACATTCATCACGGGGAAGGATTCGTAAGCGTGACGGGAAAGGGAAACAAGCAAAGGTTTGTTCCCATAGGAAGGAAAGCTCTCAGGGAAATCGATCTTTACACTATTGACAGGAACAGGCTTCCGGAGATACATGATGAGAATACTGTATTTCTCAACCGTCGCGGAAGGAAGCTTACAAGGTCAATGATCTTTACCATAACAAGGGATCTTGCGGGGAAGGCAGGCATACTGAAAAAGATAAGCCCGCATACTTTTCGTCATTCGTTTGCCACGCATATGATAGAAGCCGGAGCCGACCTGCGGGCAGTTCAGGAAATGCTTGGGCATGAATCGATAATGACTACCGAGATCTACACCCATATAGACAGGAGTTTTCTCCGTGACACTTTGATTATGTTTCATCCCAGGTCATGATTTTCCGGCGCTATTTAAAAATTCAATTTTTAATGTTAAATTTGCAACTAATTTTTCCGGATACAATAATTAAGTTCATAATAAATAATCTTTAAAAAGTATGTCGAAAGTAAAAAGAGTTTATTCCTTTGGCAACAAGACTGCAGAGGGTAAAGCAGATATGAAGAATCTACTTGGCGGCAAGGGAGCCAATCTGGCCGAGATGTGCCTCCTGGGCCTGCCGGTTCCAGCCGGTTTCACCATCACTACCGATGCGTGCATGGAATATTATAAAAACAATTGTATCCTTCCCGGGGATTTGATGCCGGAAGTATGGGAAGCCATGAAGCTGACGGAAAAGACGATGGGAATGAAGTACGGAGATCCGGAAAATGCACTTCTTGTTTCATGCCGTTCAGGTGCACGTAAATCGATGCCGGGCATGATGGATACCGTTCTCAATATCGGTCTTTGCAGCGCTACCATTCCCGGTTTCCTCAAAAAGACCAACAATCCCCGTTTCGTATGGGATTCATACCGCCGTCTCATCATGATGTATGCAGATGTCGTTATGGAAAAGGCAGAAGGTATTGAAGCCCCTGAGGGCAAGGGTATCAGGAAGCAGCTCGACGAGATGCTTGATGATTTCAAGAAAAAGAAAGGCTATACTTCGGATACCGATATCACTGCTGACGAACTCAAGAACCTTGCCGAAAGATTCAAGGATAGGGTAAAGCTGGTTCTTGGCAAACCATTCCCGGATGATGCGAAGGAACAGCTTGAAGGAAGTATCAAGGCTGTTTTCAAGAGCTGGAACGGCAAGAAAGCTGTATCATACCGTCGTATTGAAGGTATTCCTGATGATTGGGGCACGGCTGTCAACGTTCAGGCTATGGTATACGGGAACATGGGCGATTCATCGGCTACCGGTGTTGCTTTCACCCGTAACCCTGCCACCGGTGAAAACCTTTTCTATGGAGAATGGCTTGTCAATGCACAGGGCGAAGACGTTGTTGCAGGTATCCGCACTCCCAACCCTCTCAACGATGCCACCAAGAATGAGCAGAACAGGCATCTTCACAGTATGGAGGAAACAATGCCGGAGACCTATAAGGAACTTGTTGATATCCGCAATATCCTTGAGAAGTCATTCCACGACATGCTTGATATTGAATTCACCATACAGGAAAACAAACTCTACATGCTTCAGTGCCGCGTCGGAAAGAGGACAGGTACGGCTGCCGTCAATATGGCAATGGATATGATAAAGGAAGGACTCATCGATGAGAAGACAGCTGTTCTTCGTGTTGATCCGGCCCAGCTTGATGAGCTTCTGCACCCGATCTGCGATCCGGAAGCCGAGAAGAAAGTGAATGCCATAGCAAAAGGACTTCCTGCCGGACCCGGCGCCGCTGTTGGTAAAATAGTATTCACTGCAGAAGATGCAGTTGTATGGACCCGCAAGGGACAAGACGTGATCATGGTCCGTGAAGAGACCAATCCCGAGGACGTTGAAGGCATGAGGGCTGCAGTAGGTATCCTTACCGCACGCGGCGGAATGACCTCACACGCTGCTCTTGTTGCACGTGGCTGGGGAAAATGCTGTGTCGTGGGAGCAGGAGCCCTGCATATTGATACTGAAAACAAGAAGATTAAAGTTACCGGTACCGATGTCGTCCTCAAGGAAGGTGATGTTATTACCATAAACGGTACAAAGGGCAATGTATACCTGGGATCGGTCAAACTGGTGGATGCATCAGAGAATCCCCGTTTCCTGACTTTCATGAATATAGTCGACAAATACCGCGAAATGGGAGTCCGCGCCAATGCCGACACTGCAGAGGATGCAAAGGTTTCACGTGACTTTGGTGCCGAAGGTATCGGACTTTTCCGTATTGAGCACATGTTCTATGGAGTAGGTTCTGAAAAACCTCTTTTCCTCATCCGTAAAATGATCCTCAGCTCAACTGAGGCTGAACGCCGCTCGGCTCTCGGAGAACTTTCAAGTTATGTCAAAAAAGACATAAAATCCACTCTTGAAGCCATGGATGGTCTTCCGGTCACTTTCAGGCTTATCGACCCCCCGCTTCATGAATTTGTTCCCCATTCGGCCGAAAAGCAGGAAGAACTTGCCAAATCTCTTGGAATCGACAAATCGGAGGTTGTAAAACGCGGAGAAGCTCTCCACGAATCCAACCCCATGATGGGTCACCGTGGTGTCCGTCTCGGAATAACTTATCCGGAAATCACCGAGATGCAGGTCCGTGCTCTCTTTGAGGCAACAGCCGAACTTATCAGGGAGAAGAAGAATCCGAAACCTGAACTTATGGTGCCGGTCACCTGTGATGTTTCAGAACTTACGGTTACGAGGAAAGTCTTCGACGAAATCTATGCTGAAGTCCTTAAGAAATTTGGACTCAAGGAAATCGATTGCAAATACGGAACCATGATTGAAATTCCGAGGGCTACTCTGCTTGCCGACAAGATGGCTGAGGAGGCTGATTTCTTCTCGTTCGGAACAAACGACCTTACACAGATGACATTTGGTTTCAGCCGCGACGATATCGGTGCATTCCTTCACGATTATATCGACAAAAAGATGCTTTCATCCGATCCGTTCCAGACAATTGACCAGGAAGGCGTCGGACAGCTTATCACGATGGCTGTACAGAAAGGACGCGCTACCAAGCCCAACCTGAAGATCGGAATATGCGGAGAACAGGGAGGCGACCCTGCATCAGTTGAATTCTGCTTCAGGAACGGGCTTACCTATGTAAGCTGCAGCCCCTTCAGGGTACCGATTGCAAGACTTGCCTCAGCACAGGCATCGATCAAATACGGAAAATAGTCAGTTTTTCCATAACACCGGAAAAGGGCATCTCAGAGATGCCCTTTTTTAATTAATTTAGTAAGAGGGCCTCTTGTTTTTAATATTATTAATAAATTTGAATTCACTTAACAACTAAAATATCCCGATATGATAACTGCCGCGGATCTTGAAAAATACGGAATAGAGAATGTTCAGGAAGTAGTCTATAATCCGTCATACAATACACTCTTTGCCGAAGAAACCAAACCCGGGCTCACCGGTTTTGAAAAGGGGACAATTACCCGATCAGGAGCAGTAGCAGTCGACACCGGCATATTCACAGGCAGGTCGCCCAGCGACAAATACATTGTTCTTGACGATACCACCCGCGATACTGTATGGTGGAAGTCGGAAAAAACCAAGGTGTCCGATAACAAGCCTATCAGTGCGGAGATCTGGGAACATTGCAGAAAACTGTCGGCAAAGCAGCTTTCCGGCAAAAAGCTTTTTGTTGTCGACTGCTTCTGCGGAGCCAACGTAAACACTCGGCTTGCAGTGAGATTCGTGGTCGAGGTTGCATGGCAGGCCCACTTCGTCAAGAACATGTTCATCAGGCCTGACGAAAGTGAACTGGAAAACTTCAAGCCCGATTTCGTGGTTCTGACGGCTTCGAAGACCACCAATCCCGACTGGAAAAAACAGGGACTTAATTCCGAGAACTTTGTTTTCTTCAACCTTTCGGCAGGAATGGCTGTAATCGGCGGAACCTGGTACGGAGGCGAGATGAAGAAAGGACTTTTTTCGGTGATGAACTACTATCTCCCGCTGAAGGGTATCGCTTCAATGCATTGCTCAGCCAATGTAGGCAGGAAAGGAGATGTCGTGATCTTCTTCGGGCTTTCGGGAACCGGCAAGACCACCCTGTCCACCGATCCCGACAGAGCTCTGATCGGTGACGACGAACATGGCTGGGACGATGATGGAATATTCAACTTTGAAGGAGGCTGCTACGCCAAATGCATCAACCTGAGCAAGAAGAACGAGCCCGACATATACAATGCCATCCGCAGGGATGCACTTCTTGAGAATCTGGTTGTCCTTCCCGACGGCAGCATTGATTTTGCTGACGATTCCAAAACGGAGAACACCAGGGTGTCATACCCTATATACCATATTAATAATATTGTAAAACCGGTTTCAAAGGGCGGTCATGCAAAAAAGGTTATCTTCCTCACAGCTGACACCTTCGGGGTTCTTCCTCCCGTAAGCCTTCTTAATGAAGAACAGACCAAATACTACTTCCTCAGCGGCTATACGGCCAAGGTAGCCGGGACCGAACGGGGCATCGTTGAACCAGTCCCATCATTCTCAGCTTGTTTCGGCGCAGCTTTCCTCCTGCTCGATCCTATTATCTACGCCAACGAGCTCGCCAGGAAGATGAAACAGCACGGAGCACAGGCCTGGCTTGTCAATACCGGCTGGACCGGCGGGCCTTACGGCACCGGATCAAGGATTGACCTTCCGACAACAAGACGAATAATAAACTCCATACTCGACGATTCGATCATGAACTCGGAGTTCAAGACACTTCCTATTTTCAAACTGAAGATACCCAAAAGCATAGAAGGAATCAGGGATGGACTGCTTGATCCTTCGGAATCATGGGAATCGTCTGTGAAATGGCGTATCGCCGCTACCGATCTTGCCCTGAAATTCATAAATAATTTCAGCAAGTTCACATCGAACGAGGAAACAGCAGCCCTTGCCCAATCAGGGCCTTCTGTATGACACTGTAACGACGCTGCAATATGAACCTCCCTCTACTGCTGCTTGTAGTAGTTCTGGCCTACCTCATCGGATCGATAGCAACAGCCGTATGGGTGGGAAAGATATTTCACAAAACCGATGTAAGGGAACACGGGAGCGGAAACGCGGGGGCAACAAACGTGATAAGAGTTCTGGGCTGGAAGACCGGGGTGCCTGTGCTACTGATCGATGTGCTCAAGGGATGGGTCGGGGCAATGCTTCCCGTTTTCCTGAACATGGCCGACGAAGGCAGCGCGATGATCACAAACTACCAGATTATTGCAGGTCTGATGACTGTTCTGGGGCATATCTACCCGGTGTTCGCCGGTTTCCGCGGAGGCAAGGGAGTTGCCACCATATTCGGGGTTCTTCTTGCCATTCACCCCCTGGTAACCATTTCATGCTTAGGGATATTCCTGTGCGTTTTCCTGATCTCGGGTTATGTCTCCCTTGGATCGATGACAGCCGGAATATCGTTCCCTGTCCTGCTATTCCTGTTCTTCGACAGTCCCTCGATATACCTGAAAATATTTTCGGTTGTGGTGGCCATAGCTCTTCTGATAACTCACAGGAAAAACATCGGCCGTCTGCTAAAGGGAGAAGAATCAAAGCTGATAAAGCCCCGCGGCGAAAGAAATCAATAAAGCCCTGAAACCCATCCAGGCTGTCTGAATCAATACTGTTCAAGCAGCATTATCCTTTTCTCTATGGGAGGATGGGTTGCAAACAGGTTGGCGAAGGAAAAGGAAGTCTTCTCTTCATGTTCACCGGGATTCTCTATGAACATCTGAGCCACATCTTTTCGTTTTACCGCTTCGATGGTGGGATCTACGGATATCTTTCTCAGTGCCGAAGCAAGTGAAAGAGGTCTCCTGGTAAGTTCAGCTGCTCCTGCATCGGCAAGATATTCACGCTTCCTCGAAAGGGCAAACCTGAAAAGGGATGCCAGCAGGTAGCCGATAAGAGCCAGGAACATAGCTATGAATATGCCCCGGCTTTCCTTATTTCCACGTCCCATGTTGCCGAATCGCAGCGACCTGAAAAGCATTTCGGTTATGTATGCAAAGATGCCGACAAAAACAATTGATATAATAAGAAGTCTGACATCCCTGTTCCGGATATGGGTAAGCTCATGGGCAATCACTGCCTCCAGTTCATCATCCTCAAGCCTGTCTATTATACCCCGTGACAGCGACACCGTGTAGGTTTTCTCATTTATCCCGCTTGCAAAGGCATTCAGGGAATTGTCTTCGATAATGTTAATCCTGGGCATCTTCATCCCTGTCGATATGCACAGGTTCTCCACCAGGTTATACACTCTCTTGTTTTCCTTCCGTTCCAGGGGTTTTGAGTTAGTGGCAAGGTTGATAATGGCCGAATGCGAGAACCAGGCTATTGCGAACCATACAAGCACTCCGATGGTAATCCACGGTACAGTGTGCAGGAACGACCGGTTAACAAATTCCAGTTTCATTTCCTGGTCCTCCATTCCAATCGACATTAACAGGAAAAAAAGCCAGGCAAGGGCATAAAAGACCAAAGGGAACATCAGCAGCAGAAGCACTGAGTTCATGTTGTTCTTTCTTATCTGGCTCTGAAGGCCGTAGTACTTCATACTAGTTGAACTTGATCTGAGGCGGTGTCTCAACCACAGTACGCTGGTCACCCAGATCGAACATCGGCTCCCGCTTGAAATTGAACATGGAAGCAATTATATTCGAAGGGAACAGCTCGGTTGCAGTGTTGAGTTCCTTGGTGGCGGAGTTGAAGAACCTTCTTGCCGCCGCTATCTTGTTTTCAACGTCGGCTATCTCGTTCTGCAGATCGAGAAAATTCTGGCTTGCCTTAAGGTCGGGATAGTTTTCAACTGCAACCCTCAGACCCTGAAGAGCGCTTGTCAGTCTTGCCTCGGCCTCTATTTTCTCATTAACCGTTGTTGCCTTCATGGCGCTGGCACGGGCCTCGGTGATAGAGGTAAGTACCTCGCGCTCATGCACCATATATCCCTTCACGGTTTCAACCAGCTGTGGAATGAGATCGTGCCTCTGCTTTAGCTGAACATCAACATCGGCAAAAGCCTGTTCCCTGTTGTTACGGAGCCTTACAAGCCTGTTATACAATGAAATAACAAAGAATACAAGGAATGCGATGATAGCCAGAATTACAAGTGATATTGCCATTTTTTAATTTATTTAAGTTAATATTTCCGGAATTATTACAATTTAAAATTAAAGATAGATATTTTTGCTGAATATCAACATATGTAAATATCAGAAACCATTTACCGGACATAATCTAAAAACAAACGATATGGAAAAGAGTTTAAAAGGCACAATGACAGAAAAGAATCTGCTAAAGGCATTTGCAGGAGAATCGCAGGCAAAGAACAGGTATGAATTTGCAGCAAAGGTTGCAAAGTCGGAAGGTTACGAACAGATTTCGGCTATATTTCTCGAAACGGCTCTCCAGGAGCAGCAGCATGCAAAGAGGTTCTTCAACTTTCTTGAAGGTGGTATGGTTGAGATTACAGCCAGTTATCCTGCGGGAAAAACCGGAACGACTTCTGAAAACCTCGAAGCTGCCGCCGCCGGTGAACACGAGGAATGGAACGAACTCTATCCTGAATTTGCCAGGGTGGCCGAAGAAGAAGGATTCAAGAATATCGCCAGTGCCTTCAGGGCTATTGCCTCAGCCGAGAAAAACCACGAGGACAGGTATCGCAAGCTTCTCGACAACCTCATGAAGAACAAGGTATTCGAACGCGACGACAAGGTATTCTGGTACTGCAGGAAATGCGGCTATGTACATTTCGGAACAAAAGCCCTCAAAAACTGTCCTTCCTGTCTGCATCCGACAGCTTATTTTGAACTCATGCCGGAAAACTATTAATGCATGATGGAAGGAAAGGAGATGCTTGAGTTTATTTTCAGGCGTCAGAGCGAGAGGAAATACAAAGACAAGCCTGTAGAACAGGAAAAACTCGACCGCGTACTCGAGGCAGCGAGAATGGCCCCGTCAGCATGCAATGCACAGCCATGGAAATTTATAGCAGTTACCGACAAGGAACTGCTCTCGCGAATTGCCGATGCCGCTTCAGCCAAACTACTGGGGATGAACACTTTCATCGGTCAGGCCCCGGTGATAATAGTTATTGTCAGGGAAAAGCCAAACTTCAGTTCAAAGGTTGGAGGAACAATAAAGAGCAAGGACTATTCTCTTATCGATATAGGGATCGCCACTGAAAACATCTGTCTCCAGGCGCTTGCAGAAGGATTGGGAACATGTATAATCGGATGGTTTGACGAGGGCAGGCTAAGAAGCATACTTGGAATACCTTCATCAAAGAGGGTCGAGCTTATCATCACTCTGGGATATGCCGCGGGTGAATACCGGCAGAAGAAGAGGAAGCCGAAAGACGAAACGGTGACCTACAACAAATACTGAAAGACTGTTCCTGAACCGGATTCCTGAAAGACAAGCCTTTCAGGAAACCGGTTCAGGGATCTCAGTGCAGTTTTTCAAGTGCTGCCCCGATCCTTTTTACAGCTTCTACAAGCAGGTCGTCGGAATTGGCATATGAAATCCTTATGCATTTAGGAGCTCCGAATGAATCTCCCCCGACAACAGCAACATGAGCTTTATCAAGAAGGTACATTGCCAGATCGTCAGAACTGGCGATGGTGCCGGTGCCATCCGATAGGCCAAGATAATACGAAATATCGGGCATTACATAGAATGCTCCCTGCGGAACCCTTAGCTTCAGTCCCTTAATCTCCTTCAGCAGACTGCAGACGAGGTCGCGGCGGCGGAGGAAAGCATCCCTCATTATCTTTACAGATTCATCCTTTCCTTCAAGGGCGGCACAGGCAGCCTTCTGTGCAATTGAACATACACCGGAAGTAAACTGCCCCTGCAGTTTGTTGCAGGCTTTTGAGATCCACAAAGGCGCCCCTAGGTACCCTATCCTCCATCCGGTCATTGCAAAAGCCTTCGACACCCCGTTCACTGTGATGACCCTGTCGTATATAAAACCGAAGGATGCCATACTAACATGCTCACCTTCATAGATGATATGCTCATATATCTCATCCGACATTATAAAAAGCCCTTCATGCCTTTCGACCACACGTGCTATCTGCTCCATCTCATCTCCCGTGTATACCATACCTGTCGGATTCGACGGCGAATTGAAAATTATAAGCCTTGTCCGGCAGGTGATTGCCTTTTCTATCTGCTCAGGGCGTACCTTGAAATCATTCTCCAGGAAAGCCTCCACTACAACCGGCTTCCCGCCTGCAAATACTATCTGATCGTAGTAGCTCACCCAGTAAGGAGCAAGGATGATGACCTCGTCACCCGGATTAATGATCGACATGATCACATTTATCAGCGAATGCTTGGCTCCGGCTGATATGATGATTTGCTCCCGGCTGTAGTTTATCCCGTTCTCCTCCCTGAATTTTTTCGAGATTGCATCTCTCAGGTCGTTGTAGCCGGGTACGGGCGGATATTTTGAATAGTTATCATCTATGGCCTTTTTGGCGGCCTCCTTTACATAATCGGGAGTATTAAAATCAGGTTCTCCCAGACTGAGACTGATTACATCAATACCTGATTCCTTTAACTCACGGCTCTTCTGAGCCATGGCAAGAGTCTGCGAAACAGACAGTAATTTGATTCTATCGGATAAATATTCCATACAGATTGGTTATAATTATAATCAGGGCTTCCGCCGGTACTGTGCCGCAACCCTTGACGGCTCACCGTTTTATGTCTCCGGCCACGGTCAAAAGTAAAAGGAATTTTTGATTTTCAATATTGCTGTACGCTGTTTTTATCAGTCATGCAGCGAGCATATTTTAACAAAATATCTTAGGTTTGCATGTAAATCAACAATGACATGGAAACAGTTGCTGACATACTCAGTATCACATTGCCCGCTCTTATTGTTTTTCTGACCGCCTGGATCATTCTGAGGAACATGATCAGGAACGATGAAGAGAAAAGAAGACAGGAAGTTATTCTTCAGGGAAACCGGACAATCACCCCGATAAAGCTTCAGGCATATGAAAGGGTAGTTCTGTTCCTTGAAAGGATAAGCCTCGAATCGCTTCTGATGAGGGTAAGCACGCCCGGTATGACGGTTTCGCAGCTTCAGTCAGCTCTTCTGACAACGATAAGAAGCGAGTTCGAGCACAATCTTTCGCAGCAGATCTACATGAGCACCCAGGCCTGGGAATGCGTAAGAAATGCCAGGTCGAACACCATAAAGCTAATAAACAGTGAAGCTGAAAAGATCAAGGACGATCTCCCCGCTATTGAACTCAGCAAACTCCTTCTGGGCAGGGTTATGGAAATGGAACACGAACCTACACGTGTCGCCATTGACTTTATAAAAGCTGAAGTGGCGAAAATGATCTGAGCCCTCCCCTGTTCCTTAATATTATAAAGCCTTAAAAACCATATCGTTTCAGGTAAAATAATTGTCGATAAACAATAACCGGGTTATTGTTTATCGACAATTATTTGTTGTTATTTTCAGCTCTTATAGATTGTAATGCCTCCGGATTTCAAAGCAGTTCAACGCTTCGCTTCACGAAAGTGCTGAGATCCTCTCCCCTAAGCATATTGTTGGAAAGCAGAGCCAGGTCAACAAGCTGTTTTAC
>JAXDBC010000053.1:0-15104 GCA_034679225.1 Bacteroidales bacterium
ATAGGCAACCATTCCCTGGATTCTGTGGTGAACCATTCTTATACCATTGGGAAGGGTATGGAAAAACAGATCCATTTTCTGAAGCAGTTAAGGCAGCAAAGGTATTATATAGGTTAATGGATTGCAAATTGATTTTTTTCTGCTAAAGTTTTGGTTTAAAATATTTGCGATATATATTTGCAGTCCGAAAACAAGGTGCCATAGCTCAGTCGGTAGAGCAACGGACTGAAAATCCGTGTGTCCCTGGTTCGATTCCCGGTGGCACCACAAAAAGAGAGTGAAAGCGAGAGCTGTCACTCTTTTTTATAGATCCCGCTCACAAACTCGAACTACTAATAGTCTGTGATTTCGATTTACCCTTGTTTTTAAGGGTATGATGCTTGCCCCACCTACACATGACTGAAAATTATATAAATACGCGCTCTACTGACAATCAATGTTTTATATGTTAATAACTTATAAACATTCAACCCTTAAATCAAATTAATAATTACTTTTGGAATGATCTAATCAAACAATAGTATGCCTAACAGCATTTACGATCTTCAATTTCAGCAACCTCGAAGCAATTTTTTAGGTTCACAGTTGAAAGAAGTAATAGATTTCATTGAGTTTATTGATTCTAACCCACGAGCAAGAAATATTATTATCAACCTTAAAAATATACAATTTGTGCAACCAACTTTTATTCTTGCTTTGGCAGTACTATTTGATATGTTGGAAGAGAGAGGGTCATCACTAATTGTTAATCAACCCAAAGATGGGTATAGTAACTCATATTTGAAATATATTAATTTCCCTTCGGGAATAAGGCCCGACGTTATTAAGGATTGGGAAAGATTACTTAACAAACATCCATATAGGACCTACTTGCCTATTGTAAATTTCCCAACAGACAAGGATGAAATAAGTACCAATATCAGAGAGAAACTACTGTCTCAAATCAATCTTATTATTAAGTCCCGGCTGAATATAGAATCTGAATTACAGAATGCGGTAAGCTATTTAATTTCCGAAATAACCGATAATATAATAGAGCACTCAGGTATTAACAGAGGGTGGCTCATGGTCCAATTCTATCCCACTACTCATTATCTGGATATTTGCTTAATTGATGCTGGAAAAACAATTCTTGGCTCATACATTGATAATGGGATGTTAGAGATTAAAGATGATGCAACAGCAATTGAAAAAGCATTAATAGGACTTTCTACAAAAAGATATGATAGGGGCACAGGACTAAGAACATCTCGGGCAATTAGTATGGATGGCCTTGAAGGTGATTTTATTCTTTATTCTGGAAATGCCTTGTATTTCAATAATAAGATTGCCATACTTCAAAGAAAATGGCCTGGCACACTTGTTGCTATGAGAATTAAAAGTAAGATTGAGAAGTTTGATATTTATAGTTATATTTAATTTGCAATTTATTCTATTATATGTAATATCTATAATAAATATTTGTTATCTTTAACAAACAGAGACTTACGCAAAATGAAAGAACAACGATTAATATTATCTGAGAAATTTAATAACAGTATTTCAACACGGATTGCTGTTGAGAATCTTTTAAAAAATATTAAAACAGATGAGTTGATTATTGATTTTTCTGATATTTCTTTCATTTCAAGTTCTGCTGCCCATCAGATGGTAATTGAAATTCGGCTCCTTGAACAAAGAAATATTAACGTGAAGTGCGAAAACATGAATCCCGATGTAAGCAGAATGATTGAACTTTCAAAGACTGACAGGAAAAACCTTTTCACTACCATACCTGCTATTAAGCATTCCGTCATCAATTCTAATCTCGATCTTTCCAGATTATTTCTTGAGGGCATTCAGCCTGATTAACTCATAAATTCAAAATTAAGCGTAGAAATCGATTTTAAACAATAACATTTCAAGGTGATTTATTCAAGTAGTTCTTTCGTCTCCCGTCTCCCGTCTTCCTCCTGAAAATCATATCGTTTCAGGTAAAATATTTGTCGAATAACAATAACCGGGATATCGTTTTACAATAAAAATTCGTGAGTTTTTTAAAGATATCAGCTATCAACTGAACAGATATGGGAAACGGCTTGTGCTTGTCGACATTAGAGGAGGATTGCCGCCTGTTCCCGTTGAAATGGAAAGCATTATGGAGGCTATACACCATGAGAGAATGGTTGAACTGATGAACACGGGATTCGGCATTCAATTCTTCCAGATGAGAAAGGAAAACAAACTTCAGCCGGGCTCTCCCCTGCACTATCCCATACCAGGATCGCAGCTCGAAATCATGAATATGGACTACTACACTTTTGGCGGGGAAACAGGTGTGCCGGGAACAGATTTCTCAACAGGAGGATGGTAGAAAGAAGGATACTTAGCAACAAAGAACTAACAGTATTATAATGAAGCTTGATTTTCATTCAACTTCTGTATTTTTCTGACTTGAGCCTTTCCGTAAAACCGTATGATTTCATTTTTTTCTGTTTCATTTCCCCTTTCAAGAACTCTTTTGATGACAGCATCCCTTTGTCCTTCCCAGTCAATGCCCTCCAATTCCGTATCCCAGAATAAAACTGGCCTTAATTTAGTAAGATCAGGAAGTGATTTATTCTTTTTCTTTTTAATTTCCCTGATGTCATGGAAAACCTGTAAAGTCATTAAGAATCCTTCTTCAAAACCTAAGGCTTCTTCAATTTTCAATGAAAGGCCCGGGTTCATTCTTCTTTTGCCTTTTGTGATGGAAACCAGCGTCTGAGGATATTCATTCAATGAAATTGCAAAAGGGCCTTTTTGTAAATTCCGCTTTTTAAGTTCGCGCTCAAGAATTAATCCGGGATGAATGCCTTTTATTGTTTCCAGTATTTTTTCCATAATACAAAAGTAAACATTTTTATTTACACAATATTGTTAATTTATAAAAATATTAATGTCACGCGGCATGCGGTTAAAAGTTGAAAGAACGGCGCGAGGCTAGCGGCTAGCGGTTCGGGGGTTAAGGTTAGCAGCAAAAAGTTGTTTTTTCAGTCTGCCGGGCACCTGTGATAAGCAGAATCAGACGTTCTTCCGAGGATGGAAGAAGATGACTGATGTTATGTTTTACCTGTATTTTATGCCACATGATGAGTAATTATACAGTTCTTTTTATTATTAAATCAAAAATTGTTGAATAAACATTATAAAAAACATATACCAAAGTGGACACTTTTAGTTGTGGAACGCGGTACACGGCGCACGATATGCGGCCCAGGCCATGGGAGCAATACGCGGTGCGCTGTCTTTGATTTTTAGTTCAGCGCCCTGTATTCATTAGGTGTCTGCCCCGTTTCATTCTTGAACATGCGGCTGAAGTGCTGAGGACTTTTGAATCCTAATCCATACGCTACTTCACTCAGGGTTTTACTTCTGTCAAAAATCCTTTCTCTGGCAAGGGTAATTACCTTTAACTGTATATATTCCATCGGGGTTTTTTCGGTTTCCTTCTTGACAAGGTCGCCAAAATAATTTGCCGACAAATGCAATTTGTCAGCACAATACTTAACTGAAGGCAATCCAAGGGTGTGGACAAGATCAGACTCAAAATAATTATCGAGCAATTTTTCGAATCTTGCCAATATATCTTTGTTTACAACACTCCGGGTAATGAACTGCCGGTCATAATATCTCATGCAATAATTGAGAAGCAACTCAATATTATTTGCGATCAGTATTTTACTGTGTTTGTCAATTGAGTGTTTTACTTCGTGATCGATGTTGTCGAAGCAATCCATTACAACCTCTCTTTCCTTTTCCGATATATGAAGCGCTTCATTGGCCTGGTAAGAGAAGAATGTGTACTCTTTAATATTCCGGCCCAGCGAAGCTCCACGGATCAGATCCGGATGGAAAAGTAGTCCCCTGCCTCTGGGTTTTACAGAACCGGGCTTGTTTCCTATCCCGACTATCTGGCCGGGAGCAGTAAACACCAGTGTGCCCTCCTGGTAATCGTAATAATTACACCCATACTTCAGATCGCCGCAAACGGCATCTTTCAGGAAAACACAATAAAATCCGTAGATTGCTCTTGCCTCCGGAATGAGTTTCATTTTTGAGAAGTCAATTACACTTACAAGGGGATGAAAGGTCTTAAGCCCCCTTATGGTATTAAACTGAGAAATGTTTTCAAGTTTTAATATTTCTTTCATAGCCCGGTGTCAAATATTTTCTTCAAATGTAAAGCATAATTATCTATCGGATCACTCCTTTAATGGATTATCAGTAAAATGTATACAAGAAACAGTAATCCGTATAAGTCAAGGCCTGAAATTAGTCTCACCTTTGTAGCGCGAATTATATATCTCAAGGCAGCCAAATAATATAAATCCAATATTATGAGTACAGCAAAATTTAAGACTCCCGGCTTTTACCAGTTTCTTTTATTTGTAATAGTAACTGCTCTGATTTCGTCATGCTCATCTGTTAATGAAAGCACAGACAAAGAGCCTTTGCTCATTCAGGAACAGGGAAGCTTTGCAGTTGGAGGAACAGTTATTACCAATCCCGGCACATTCGATCCCTACAACCAGACACCGGCAGGACAAACTTTTCATGGAGATCATGCCTATATAATTTACCAGATACCTGTCAATGCCCGGAAGTATCCCCTGGTGATGTGGCACGGGATAGGCCAGTTTACAAAAACCTGGGAAACAACACCCGACGGGAGGGAAGGCTATCAAACCATTTTTCTGCGCCGGGGATTTGGGGTCTACCTGATAGACCAGCCAAGAAGGGGTAACGCCGGTCGAAGCACAACTCCTGCAAGCATTGAACCCACTCCAGATGAACAGGGATGGTTTGGTACATTTCGTATCGGTATCTGGCCTGATTATTTTGAAGGCGTTCAGTTTGCACGCGACCCTGAGACACTCAACCAGTACTTCAGACAGATGGTACCCAACATAGGGCCGATAGACATTAACCTCAATGTTGATGCCATTTCGGCATTGTTCACAAAAATTGGCCCGGGAATCCTTGTATCCCATTCTCACTCAGGAGGTATGGGCTGGCTTACAGCAATAGAAAATCAGAACATAAAAGGCATTGTTTCATATGAACCCGGAAGCGGATTCGTATTCCCTGAAGGAGAATTACCGGAGCCTATCCCTATGGTCGATGGAATACTTACTCCTTCCGCCGTGCCCTTACAGGATTTCATGAAGCTGACCAGAATACCTATCATTATTTATTATGGTGATTTTATTCCCGAATCACCCATGGATAATCCGGGACAGGACGGATGGCGAGCCCGGCTTGAAATGGCCCGGCTGTGGAGGGATGCTGTAAACCGTCATGGCGGCGATGTTACAGTGGTTCACCTGCCTGAAATCGGAATAAAAGGCAATACCCACTTCCCGTTTTCCGATCTTAACAATATTGAAATAGCCGATCTGATGTCGGAATGGCTTAAAGAAAAAGGATTGGATTAATCCGGAAATAAAAGCAAATTTATTTGTAATTTATTAATATATATAGTTATCATGAAGAGAACAACATTAATAAGTATAGCCATCATACTGTTCTGCTCGTGCAGTGCTCAGAAACCGGCAACCAATGTTCCACAGGATGAGCTTATCGTCCGAACCGCCTCAGGCTTGATACGTGGAGTAAAAGAAGGAGATGTGGACGTTTTCAGGGGCATTCCGTTTGCCGCCCCTCCCGTGGGCGAATTTCGCTGGAGACCTCCCCAGCCAGTAACTCCCTGGGAAGGGGTGCGTGATGCAAAAGAGTTCGGCCCAAGCTGCGCCCAGGCCGGATTTGGCAGCAGCCCGGGGGCAATCTCCCAGGGATCGTCTGAGGATTGCCTATATCTGAATGTCTGGAAGCCTTCCGGTGCCAGACCGGGAGCAAAGCTGCCTGTTATGGTGTGGATTCACGGCGGGGCATTTGTGGGAGGATCGGGCAATACTTCCGGGAATGGCTTCGCCACCAAAGGAGTCATTCTTGTTAGTATAAATTACCGTCTGGGCCGCCTGGGGCATTTTGCTTTCCCGGCATTGTCGGCAGAACATCCAGAGGAACCAAAAGGCAGCTATGCATTCATGGATCAGATTGCAGCCCTGAACTGGGTTAAGCAGAATATTGCTGAATTCGGAGGCGATCCGAAGAATGTTACAATTTTTGGCTTCTCTGCCGGAGGCGTTTCAATACATTCCCTTATGACCATACCATCAGCACGCGGACTGTTCCATAAAGCAATCGGACATTCCAGCGGAGGCAGGGATGGTGTTCTGACCGGTAGACCGATCAACAAGGAAAATTCATCTCAGTACTACCCCGTTTCAGCAGAAACGATAGGAATTAATTTTGCCCGTAAACATGGGATTGAAGGGACAGATGCAGCAGCTCTTGCAAAACTGCGTGCAATGAAAGTGGAAGAAATTGTGGACGGAGGGCAGGAAACCGATGGCCAGGGAGGACCCCGTACCTACTCCGGACCAATTCTGGACGGAAAATTTGTCGTTGAAAATTCTACGGCTGCTTATAATGCAGGCAGGCAGGCAAAAGTCCCGCTCATGATAGGCTGTAACAGCGCCGAGATAGGCGGTCCGTTTGTTAATTCAAGTACCTCAAAGGAAGAATTGTTTTCAATGTTCGGGGAACTGAAAGACGAAGCAAAGGTAGCCTACGATCCTGATGGCACAAAGGATTTTGCAGAGATTCAGACAAGATTCAACACAGACAAGGTATGGGGCGAACCTGCTCGTTTTGCAGCTCAATCAGTAATTGCAAAAGGCGATCCTGCTTACATTTTTCTTTTTTCCTACGTGCCCGCTGCAATGAAAGAATGGATGAGGTTTGGCCCGGGACACGGAACAGATATTTCTTTCGTGTTCGATAATCTCAGAGTACCGGATGGAGGTACTGCAGACCCAGGAGACAAAGAAGTTGCAAGGATTATGAATACTTACTGGGTAAATTTTGCCAAAACCGGTAATCCGAATGGTGACGGCCTTCCACTCTGGCCGCTTTACAATCCGGGAACAAACGAGATACTCGATGTACAGCCCGATGGTAAAGCGGTTGCAAAACCTGATCCAAGAAAGGCAAGACTCGACGTGATTGAAAAAGCGGTGAATGACGGCGATAAGATACAGCCAAACGGGATTTAAACTTTAAGTTGAAGATATGAAGATTTATAAACTCGCGGGACTACTTTTATGCATTGGATTGTTTCAGACACTGACAGCCCAGACTGATCAGGAAGAAGCCAGGATAAATAACTTCACGGCTGCTGCCATGTTTCAGACTAAAGGCATTTCAACAATCCCGAACCTTACATTAGGTAAACCGGCTTTTACGTTTGATCTTATGGTGGGCAGAAAATTGTCATTCGAACCACAGTTCCGGTTTTCAGCTACAGGCAAACCATGGGCCCTTGTGCTCTGGTGGAGATATAAAGCTGTGTCAACAAATAAATTCAGACTGAACCTCAGCACGAATTATTCCTTTTCATACAAGACTGTCACGGCAATCACAGCGGTAGAGCCGCAGGAACTCATAAGGACCACTAGATACCTTGTAGCAGCCGCATCTCCAGATTATATTGTAAACAAATATTTCAGCCTTGGCGCCTATCTTTTTTACAATCACGGGATCGAAAAATTTATCACCAGAAATACAATAATGTTGTCATTCAGGCCATCAATATCAAACATTCCCATCACGAAAAATATTACATCAAGGCTTAGTCCGGAGATTTACCACCTGTCAATGGACGATAACGAAGGAGTATTCTTTAACGCACGGCTTGCCGTAAACAAAAAGAACTTCCCGGTATCTCTGTCTGCTATAATAAACAAACCACTAAAATCAAATATCCCGTCAGAATATGATCTGTTGTGGAATGTCGGCCTGAGTTATACTTTCAGCAATAAATACATCAAAGCAACTTAGATGATTAAAAATCATGCTGAAAAAAAGAATTCCGGACAAAACGATATGGATTTATAAAAATAATCCTGGATGTACAAATGAGGAAATTATTAATGCGATTTTCGTTTTGAAGTGCATATATTTCCTTTTCAAAATAAATCCGGAACTATTTTAGCATAAAGCAATTATTTTTACACAATTTTTGATTATAAATAAAATGAAACCCACATGTATCAAATACACAAACACGTATGAATATAATTTTCAAACATGTGGGTTCCATCATACCATTAAAATCAATATCATATTATGATGAAAAAATTTACACTACTCTTCTCGCTTATCATCCTGTCTGCATGCATTTTCAATATAAATGCACAGGACTGGCCCAGGTTCCTCGGACCAAACGGGAACAGCACTTCACCCCAGAAGGGCCTCCTTCGTTCATGGCCTGATGGCGGACCCAAAGTTCTGTGGACGACAAATGTCGGTCCCGGTTTCGGCGGCCCTGTAATACAGGCCGGAAAAGTCTATCTGCTCGACAGGGATGATAAGACAGGCGATATCATGAGATGTTTTGATTTCAACACCGGAAAGGAACTATGGAACTACAGTTACAGTGCACCGGGATCAGTTTCGTATCCGGGTTCAAGAAGCGTTCCGACAGTCGATGGTAACAGGGTCTATTCCAGCGGCCCTTACGGAGACCTGTACTGCATTGATATCAACACACATAAGCCCATATGGAACAAGAACGTAATGAAGGATTTTGGCGGAACAAAGCCGCCTGTATGGGCTATATCCCAATGCCCGCTTGTCTACGGCAACCTGCTTATCGTATCTTACTCGAAGGACCCCTACTCCGGACTGGTAGCCTATAATAAGATGACCGGAGACATCGTATGGAAAACTGACGCTATCGGAAATGAAACCTATGCCAGTCCCTCAGTGGCTAAGATTGCCGGAGAAGATCATATAGTTATGGTGTTCTCTTCCACTAATACCTTTATGCACAAGGAGATTACCAACACAAGCAAGGGCAGGATAGTAGGCCTGAAACCCCAGACAGGTCAAATTCTCTGGGAATACAACAACTGGGAGAATATGATTCAGACATCTCCCGCTCTTGATGCCGGTGAAGGCAGAATCCTTGCAGTAGGAGGATATGAACTGGGAACTGTAATGATAAAAGTGGAAAAAAAGGCTGACGGCAGCTATTCGGTAAATGAACTTTTCAGGCATAACGAATTCGGTGATCATACAAAACCGGCTTTGCTGCACAATGGTTATTTCTATGGACAGTTCTCGACAAACAGCAAACGCGATGGTTTGTGCTGTATGGACATGAACGGCAAGGTGTTGTGGAAAACGACGCGTAATCCGCTTTTCGACAAGGGCAGCATGATCCTGGCTGACGGGCTGATTCTGGCTACCGACGGCAGACAGTCATTGTACCTGATACAGCCCGATCCTTCGGGATTCAAGCCACTGGCTTCTGCAGAGATGCTCGAAACGGGTCAGAACTGGGCCCCGATAGCTCTTGTCGATGGAAAATTACTGATCCGCGACCAGGGTAAGCTCATGTGCGTTAAGGTTACAAAATAGCCGGTTCATCTTTCGCCGATACGGAACCAGTCAAAGTCGACATAGCCCCCGGGGGTTATGCCTGCATAATTGAAAAGCCCGTAGCGATAGCCCATGAAATGAGGCATCGAATATTCCATCTTTAGCTGAGATCCTACGGAGATCCAGTTGCGGCCGTCAAGACTGTAGAAGAAATCTGCCACATCAGCCAGGTCTCTGAAGTTGCATACGGCTTTGAAATATACCTTTTTCTGGCTTAGCGGTACGGATTGAACCTCAACCGGTTTCCCCGACTGTGCATTGACCATCACAATCCTTTTCGATCCGTTTTCGAACTTCACTCCCACTTGTCCGAATTTCCTCTGCAACAGCACAAGCCCGGCAAAGTCGCCTTCTTTCATTCCTGAAACATCAACACAAACCGACCCTGAGCACTCAGGACCAAAGGTGCGCTGGGTCAGGGTATTGCGTGCCTGAACAAAGAGAGTGTCAACCCGGACGGTTGTGAGCCTCAACCAGCCCTCGCGAGCGGTGAGGGACCATAATTCATTGACAGGGTTATGATTCCATTGCCAGACAAGCGGCAGATCCGGCTCTCCCTTCTTTCTTTTAAACTCATCAGAGGCAATTATACCGGGAATCAATCCCCTGCTTTCAGGAAGGTCAAGTACATCAGGAACTTTACCCTCAACGCCGATAACCGGCCAACCGTCCTCCCATCTCATGGGAACGATGTATGGGATGCGGCCAACCGATCCGTAATCCCTGAAAAGATATGCAAACCATCTGCCATCGGGGGTATCAACCATTCCACCCTGGGCCACGCCCTTATCCTGAAAGACCATCTTACCTTCCCAGGGACCTGTGATCCTGTCGGCCCTGTGAACAACGACTGTTCGCATCCCGCCCCTGGGCCAGGTTATGTTGAACAGGTAGAGCTTCCCATTGTATCTGAAGAGCTGCGATCCTTCTCCCAGACCGCTGTTGCTTCCCGAAGGAAGACTGCAGTTCTCAATGATCACCTGATTTATCCCCCCTGGCTTAATCCCGGAGAGGTCGGAATTGAGCTCAACAAGAGTGAGCTTTTTGTTCCCGTAGATCATGTAAACACGTCCGTCGTCGTCAAAATACAGGGTATGATCATGCAGACTCGGACTGAATGAGATCTCTTTCCAGGGACCCTTCTCCGGATCTTTGGCCGACCAGATATAGGTTTTGCCGGTTGTAGAGGAAAATGTCGAAACATAAAATGTTTCATCGTGATACCGGATGCAGCTTGCCCAGGAGCCACTCCCGTAGGCATTCTTCCCCTTATTGAGATTCAGTGCATCATTGTCGCCAAGAGTTTCATATGCATAGCTGACCACTTTCCAGTTGACCAGATCGTCAGACTTCATAATGGGCACGCCCGGACACATGTGCATGGTTGTACTGCTCATGTAATACGAGCCTCCCACCCGCACTATTGACATATCCGGCACATCGGCAAAGATTATGGGATTATGGGCGCTTTTGTCCTGGGCGCTTACTGAGATTGCAAAAAGATTTGCAAAAACAATAAAAAATGTAAGACTATAGTGTTTCATATCATGAATTTATGCTAATTTAACAAGAAATCATTTAAAATTTCAACTCATATGAAAAACTTACTTGCATTATTAGTTTTGATAATGGGTTTCTCATTATCGCCTTGCCTGGCTCAGACAACTGTTAAAGACGATTTTAAACCATCGACACTCAATCAGCCCGGGCAGGAATATCCGCAGGTCAACTCACAGGGTTACGCGCGTTTCCGGATCATGGCACCTGAAGCAAAAAGCGTGGTGGTAAGCCTGGGACCGGGCGGCACACGGGGCGGAACTCCCCTTACAAAAAATGAGGACGGATCATGGACCGGAACCACATCAGGACCACTGGAAGAAGGCTTCCACTACTACCGGCTGACCGTCGACGGCGGCACTTTTAACGACCCCGGCACTTTGAATTTTTACGGTTCAACACGCTGGGAAAGCGGAATTGAGATCCCCGCGCACGATCAGGATTTTTACGCCCTTAAAAATGTTCCCCACGGAAGGGTGCAGCAGATTCTTTTCCCATCGCCAAGCACCAATACCTCCCGCAGGGCATTTGTTTACACTCCGCCCGAATATGACAAGGATCAGTCGAAACGTTACCCGGTGCTTTACCTGCAGCATGGATGGGGCGAGGATGAAACTGCATGGAGCAACCAGGGACATGCAAACCTTATCATGGACAACCTGATTGCCGCTGGAAAAATCAAACCCTTCCTTATTGTAATGACCTACGGAATGACAAACGATGTCAGGATGGGCGGACTTAAGAATTTCGATATCAAACCTTTCCAGACTGTTCTTCTCGACGAACTGATCCCTTATGTCGATCAGAACTTCCGTACAATAGCCGATCAGCCTCACCGGGCCATGGCAGGTCTGTCAATGGGCGGAATGGAAACAAAAACCATTACCCTTGCCCGTCCCGATGTGTTCTCCCATTACGGTCTTTTGAGCGGCGGAGTTTACAACCCGGAGGAAATAAAGGACAAGTCGAAGGTGAAACTTATATTCCTTAGCTGCGGCAGTTTCGAACGTCCCGAAGGTGTAGTGAATTCAGCCGCTGCACTAAAGGAGGCAGGTATCAATGCAGTATCCTATGTCTCGGAAAATACAAGGCACGAGTTCCAGACATGGAGGCGGAGCCTTTATGAGCTTGCACAGCTGTTATTTCAGTAAGAGCCGAGGAAAGGTCATGGCTTTTCCACTTGACCTTTCTTTTTTACATATTCCCCGGGAGAAACACCGTACAGCTGCCTGAACGACCTGTTAAACCAGGATATGTTATATATACCAACTTCATACGACACCTCGGATACATTTCCGAAATTCTGCAACAGCAATGCTGCAGCTCTTTTGAGACGAATAATTCTTATAAACTCCGTCGGAGACTGACCTGTAAGGGCCGAGAGCTTCCTGAACATGGTGCTCCGGCTGAGGTTCATCTCCCTGTGAAATTCATCCAGACTGAATGTCTCATCTTTCATCCGCTCTTCAATAACAGCTATCGCCTTGTTCAGAAACTTTTCATCTGCTGATGTAACTGTAACTCCTGAAGGCTGCAGGATAATCTCCCTGCTGAAGCGTTCCCTGAGCTGCCTGCGCTGATTTATCAAATTGGCTACCCTGGCCTTTAATTCCTGCATCCTGAATGGTTTGGCTATGTAATCGTCGGCTCCGGTCTCCAAACCGGTAACCCTGTCTTCCGAAGTATCCTTAGCGGTGAGCATGATAACCGGGACATGGCATGTAAGTTCATTCTCCTTTACCAGCCTGCATAATTCCATGCCGCCCATATTTGGCATCATCAGATCGGTCACAATGAGATCGGGGATAAGATCGAGCGCCTTTTTAAGCCCGGAGATCCCGTCTACTGCCAGCCTTATATTATATAAACCCTCTAGGTTCTCAGAAAGCTGGCTTCGCATATCTCTGTTGTCATCAATGATCAGGATCACGGGTTTACCCTTTTCTTCATCCTTTTCCTCCATCCCGGCTGAAACGTCAAACTCATGGCTGTATATGTTCGAGTCGGCAGCAATTCTTCCTTCATCCCGGCGCTTTGTCTCAACATACTCATTCTTATCCAGGTGATCTTTTCCCAGTGGAACAGAGACTGTAAAAACACTCCCCGAATTCAGAACGCTGCTTACACTGATATCACCATGCATCAGCCTCGCCAGTTCAAGCGAAAGGGATAGCCCTATGCCTGTACCCTGATTTTCCGCACCCGATGTTTCATGTACCTGGTAAAAGCGGTCGAATATTTTTTCAAGACTCTTTTCCTGTATGCCCGGACCTGTATCCTTCACAGAAAACTCAAGCGTAACAGGCATTCCGGATCTTTCCCCAGTTATGTACCTGGCACTGAAAAATATTTCGCCCCCAACCGGGGTAAACTTGAATGCATTGGACAGTATATTCGTTGCTATCTTCTCAATCTTGTCGTAATCGAACCATGAAACAAGTTCTCTTTTGTCCAGCTTAACCTGGAAATTGATACTTTTTGCCTCCGCCAGGGACACGAATGATCCGGCAATGGATTTCAGGTGTTTTATGACGTCTGATTCAATAAGTTCCAGTGTCATCTGCTTGCCATCCAGCTTTGACAGGTCGAGAAGCTGGTTCACAAGGTTGAGAAGCCTTTGTCCATTCCTGGCTATCATAGCTATCTTCCGGCGTTCCTTATCGTTCAGTTGAGATTTGTCAAGCAGCTCTTCGGCAGGCCCCATAATGAGGGATAAAGGCGTTCTGAACTCATGGGATATGTTTGAAAAGAACCTGTTCTTCAGCTCTTCCGTCTCCTGGATCTGCCTGTTTTGCTTTTCCAGCTGGTCTTTTTGTTCTGATATTTTACGGTTATGCTCCAGTATTTCCATGGTCCTGACACCAACAAGTTTCTCAAGTTCCTCCCTTTCCTTCTGCAGAACATAAAGACGCCAGCGGAAAATTCCCAGTATTGCTGTGGTGATGACAAGCAGATAGCCAAATAAGGCCAGCCAGGTGGACCACCATGGCCGACGGATAATAATCTTAAGGGATGTACCTTCCTCATTCCATATTCCGTCGCTATTGGAGCCCTTTACTTGAAAAGTATAGGTTCCCGGTTTCAGTTTCATGTACCTGGCTGTTCTGGTGTCTGCATCGGTATCTACCCACTCTTCCTGATATCCTTCGAGCCTGTATGAATAGCGGTTGTTATTGGGATGAATATAATTAAGGGCTGAGAAGCGGATCGAAATATCATTCTGATCGTGTTTAAGCTTTACCGTCTTCATGTATGGAATATCAGTGCTGCCGGCAAACACTCCGGATGGCTCATCATTCAGGGATTTATCGGACAAACGAAAATCAGTTATCACGACAGGCGGCCTGAATTCATTTACCACCAGGCTTTCAGGCAGAAAATCATAAAATCCTCCTATACCTCCGAAGAAAAGCCTGCCGTCAGTGTCCTTAAAAACGGAATTCAATCCATGGATGATTATAGGCAAACCGTTTTCCCGGTTATATATCTTAACTTCCTCTGTAACCTTATTAAAACAGCACAATCCAAAGTGTGTCCCGATCCATAAATTTTCACGGCTGTCCTCAACTATCGACCAGGCATCGGGATAGTTTATTCTGTCGATGAGCCTGTAATGTACAACCGTCCTGGAATTAAGATCCATCCTGTGCAATCCCGAATAATCGACAACCCACAACAATCCACGGCTGTCTTCGAAAAGCCTGTGCCGCCGGTCGAGACTGATCCCGTTTTCCGATAAAAACCTGCTGTCTGCAAGCTGAATAATAACCGGACCCGAATCATTATAGCTTATCTTAAATAATCCCCGAGCGGTCGCGGCCAGTATATCACCGCTTTTCATTCTTAGCAGTGACAACACGGAGGTGCTCTGAGTTACATTGGAGCCCTTCGCTGCAAAGGAATAATGATTCAACTTACCCGTAACTGAATCGAAAACATACAATCCATCCCGGGCAGCAAACCAGACACGGCTTTTATCCTTCAGCATATCCCAGATAAGAATCTCTTTCTGATTTATT
>JAXDBC010000054.1:0-4326 GCA_034679225.1 Bacteroidales bacterium
GCCGGCATCCTTCAGAAAATCAGGCATATTGTTATTATTGCAAGCAGTTCGGCGGCCTTATCCCGGATATCAGGCGCGTCATTTTCTAAGTTGTTGCGCATCGCCTATAATACATAACCGCGCAACCGGCATTAGCCTCATAACCACCACTATCCAAACAACTTACCCGACCTGTACAGCCGCAGGACCGCACGACCCCGCTGTTTTGTACAAATCATCATAAAACAATATTGTTACATACAAAGATGTTTCATATATTTGTATCAAAATGCAAATAGTTTATGAAGACGCCATTTGTTTTCGGAAGGATAGCCAGGGATGAAAATTTTACTGACAGGGAGGCTGAAACCAGTCATTTAACCGCCAATTTCAGGTCCCTGATAAATACAATAATCATATCACCCCGCCGATGGGGCAAGAGCTCGCTGGTTGAAAAATCGGCAGAGCTGGCTGTAAGTGAAGATAGATCTCTGAGGATCTGTAAAATAGATCTTTTCAGTATAAGAAGCGAGGAGCAGTTTTATGTAAGTCTCGCAACAGAAGTTCTCAGGTCAACATCAACAAAATGGGATGAAGTGCTTGACTCCGCCAGGAAGTTTCTGAAGCAGATAGTACCCAAAATAACATTTAGTGCCGGTTCTTCCATTGAATTCAGCTTAAGCTTCGACTGGGCGGAAGTGAAGGAAAATCCTGATGAGATACTTGACCTGGCTGAAAGGATAGCGGCTCAGAAAAAACTTCGAATGGTGGTTTGTATCGATGAATTTCAGAATATTGCAGGGTTTGACGATCCCTTGTCCTTTCAGAAGCGATTGAGATCGCACTGGCAGAAACATCAGAATGTTTCCTATTGTCTTTATGGTAGCAAACGGCATATGATGCTCGATGTTTTCACGAATCCTTCAATGCCATTCTATAAATTTGGCGACCTGATATTTTTACGGAAGATTGACACAAAATCCTGGACAGGTTTCATCAGGGAGAGGTTTACTGCTACCGGCAAATCGATAAGCAGTCCTGCCGCTCAATTGATAGTAAAACTTGCCGACAATCATCCCTATTACGTTCAGCAGCTTGCTCAGCAGGCATGGCTGAGAACCGGCGGGAAATGTAACGTGGATACGGTCAGACAAGCCTTCAGGAACATTATTGAGCAGATGAGCCTCCTTTTTGCCACAATCACGGAAACACTTACTGTGAACCAGTTAAACCTTCTCAGGGCGCTTATTGCAGGGGAGACGGCATTGTCCTCACGGGAGGTTCTTTTGAAATACAGGCTGATATCATCCGCGAATGTAAACCGTTCAAGGAAATCGCTTGTAGAGAAGGAAATCCTGGATATTAACGAGGGCCGGATTTCATTTCAGGATCCAATGTACAGAAGCTGGCTGGAAACGGAATTCTTTGCCTGAGGACGGGAAGGGTCATTGGAAGGATGTGGTGCCGCTGAGTTCTCCGCTTGCCAACCGGCGGGATCAGTTTGAGATTTTTATAGGGGCAGGCATCATACCATTAAAATCAATATTATATTATAAAGATTAAAACCCCGGAATCTCCGTTTATCTATATATCAACATTTTCCGAGGTATGCTCAAACGCCTTTACAACTCCTGGCACATAGCGGATCCCGGGGAGCGTTCCGCCGACAAGCTCATCACAAGCCTTGATGGTGAGATTTTTCATATCATACATCACCTTAGGATCTCATCGTTTTATCACAGGACTCAGCTTGCAGGGGAAATCGACTTCCTGGTATTAACACGTCTGGGACTGATGGTCATTGAAGTGAAGGGAGGGGAGATAGGCTACGGTGAAAGGACCGACGGTACGACAGGATATTTCAAGCTTGCCGGTGGCCGCACTAAAGAGGCAATGGCCGACCCTTTCATACAGGCTGACGGCAATGCCGATGCCATTCAGAAATATCTGATGGAGAAAGGCCTGAGGAATATTTTTGTAGGGAAAATGGTTTGCTTTCCGGATTGTGATTTTGCCAGGAAGGGAATTAGCATTGACTATCTCTGGCACCGCGGATGTGGCATGAATCTTTCCCCCATGATTCTCAGAATGCTGGAGGACCAGATCGGCAAGTTCAGGGAAGATCAGAGGCGATTGGGGAGAGCAAGGGTAATCGACTGGAAGGAACTTGAGGAAAGGGAAATAGTCAGATTGTGTGAAGAACTGACTCCCAGGTTCGATCCTGACTTGTACCGGTCACTTGTGAAACTAAATCTGGCCGAGTCGGACAGGCGCAGGAGGGAAGGGCTTGCCATCCTGAAAGGACTTGACGGCAACAGGCGCATCATGATCCAGGGACCTCCCGGAAGCGGAAAGTCGACCTATGCGGTCGATCTAATAAGGCGTCTGACCTGCGATGAAGGCAAGACCGGACTATATATCTGCTGGAACGAACTCCTGGCTGAAGAGATGAGGCAAAAGCTTTCGGACCCGGAACTTGAGATCTCCCCTGAAAGGATAAAGGTGAAGCTGTACTTTGATCTGGCTTGTGAGCTTGGCGAAAAGTCGGGCGACAAATCGCTGATCCCCTCCAATGAGGTCATAAAGAAAGGAGAATTGAGGCAATGCGTGAAGGGGGCAGTTTCAAAAGCGGGACGAAGGGCAGATATGGAAAGATACGATTTTGTGATCGTCGACGAAGCCCAGGATATTTTCGACAAGGGTATTGACCTTATGTTGAAAGCCCTATTAAAGGGAAACAATCCTATTGAGAACGGAAGCTGGTTCATCTTCTACGACGACAGTCAGGATTATCCCGATGGCAAAGGCTTGTCTCTTTACATCCGTACCCGCGACATGTTCAGGAATCATGCAGCATCTTACATGCTGACATCGAGCCTCAGGGTAAACACCGGTCACGGTATTGACGAGTTCGTTCAGGATGCTGCATCCGGAAGCATTGATCCCGGAAAGGATTACGGGAAGGATGTTGCTATCAGCGGATGGAAGGATTCCGTTGAGGCGATACGTATGGTAAAAACTGCGCTTGTCCGTGAAAAGGGACTGGGAGGAACAGAAAGAGAGAACTGCATTGTGCTTTTCACGGCCGATCTGCTCAGGGAAAGGTCGGAAATCAGGGCTCTCCTGGAGCAGGACGAAGGCTTTGAGCTTTTAACCCCGGAAAATTATTCAGTCAAAAGTGCCAGGATTCGTTACACCACCATGCTCAAGGCCAAGGGTCTGGAAAGGGATGTTGTAGTGCTGGTCAGCTCAACTCTAACAGACAGGAGGAATCAGTTCCAGGTTTTCATTGGTGCATCGAGAGCGAGGGGGAAGGTAGTGCTGCTTTGCAATAAATAATGCTTCGTTAAATACCCGCCCGTCACAATCCAGGCTTGTTTTAATGTTCTCACCTGTTTTCCGCAATGCAACACCCTTAAAATTATTCTGGATAATATCGTATAGTTCCTGCTGCTCTTTATCCATCTTAAGCAGATGGCTTTCTGTTTGTTTGGAAGTTGGGAGCGTATAAGTTATCTGGTACATGTTATGAGTGACAACCATAAGTTCTTATAATTCTGCATGACCTCCTGGTTGCTTACCCTGCTGTTGGTGATATAGCCTTTCAGTACGTCCCAGACTTGATCATAATTGTACTTTTCGTAATCAATTTCAATGGTTATCTCTCCCGTTAGCCGCAAGTATTTATTGTAACCCCTTTTGTTGATGTGTGATTTCGTAAGTCTGCCTGCCTTTATTTGCTTCTCAAGGCGCATCAGACCACGGCGTCTGTTATACTCATCCTTGGTCGCCCTGACCGATGAGTAATTGACTGTGAGCCTTGTATCGTCTGATTTTGATATGCTTATCGTGGATCCATCGGTGAAGGTTGTTTGAAGTATCTTGTTTTTCATCCTCTCCGGCTCATTCTTCAACCGGGCACCAAGAATGTATTCATACCCATTTTCCTTCAATGCCTTGATGTTCTCATTTGAAAGTAAGCCCGCATCGGCAACCACAACAGGCTTATCCAGACCGAACTTACGGCTTATCTTTTCTAAAAAAGGAATAAGTGTATGACCTTCATGAGTATTACCCTCGTAAATATCATACCCGATTGAATATCCTCCCATGCCAAACAGCCGGCCAATGAAGATCTGGGGATGTTGATGCTTGCCATCCTTAGAGAAGTCTGTCTTACGAAGATCATCCTCATCGGAAGCTTCAAAATAGAGAGTGGTCATATCGTAAAACACCATACTGATCTTACACTCAAGAACTCTTAGTGTATGAGCAAAAGCTATCTGCTCTACCTGATCCTTAAACCGGCTGTTGAGCTTATCCAGAAAACGATAAACAATATTTATC
>JAXDBC010000055.1:0-2614 GCA_034679225.1 Bacteroidales bacterium
ACTATTACCAGAAGGCCTTCTATCAGCCATGGGTACTGTACTATCCGCAGTGGGAAAATGCCGTGCGCAATTCCCAGGGCTATATTACAAGCATGCCCTTAACACCTACGCTCAGAGGTCTTTCATCACCTCAAAACAATGAAAGGTATGACAGGACCATAAACCAGACTGTCAACTTAAATGCAGTATATCAGAAACAGTTTGGAGGTCACAACATAACACTGTTTGCAGGTTATGAGCAGTATACAAATGATTTCAACAGGTTGGAAGGCTTCAGGCAGTATTATATCTCATCGCTTATCCAGACAATGGATGCCGGCGCTGATCAGGACAAAAATACTTCCGGCTACAGTACCATTTATGCAAGGAAATCGCTGATCGGAAGGGCAACCTACGACTTCAGGGGTAAATATCTTGCTGAGATAGTCTTCCGTCGCGACGGATCCCTTAAGTTCCCGGTAAACAGCCGTTGGGGCAATTTCCCCGGCTTCCTGCTCGGGTGGAGAGCATCTGAAGAAGATTTCTGGAAGAACAACCTTGGATTTATCAACTATTTCAAACTGAGAGGATCGTACGGAAAGATGGGTATGGACCCCGGAGCTGCTTTCCAGTACATGAACAAATTCGGTCTCTCCAGCGGTATGGTCTTTGGAACCGGCAGCTCTATTGAAACCACGGTAGGTCCTCCTTCGGTTGCAAACCCGAATATAACATGGGAAACACAGACCACCCGTAACATTGGATTTGACTCGAAATGGTTCAATGACCTGATAACTCTTAACTTTGATTACTTCTTCAACAAGAGGGAGGATATCCTTACGGAAAGGGATGCTGCGGTTCCCAACTTCACAGGTCTTTCACTGCCGCGCGAAAACATCGGTGTGGTAAATAATAAGGGCTTTGAAATTGAGGCAGGTTTTCACAAGAGCCTTACTCCTGAACTGAGACTTGACATTACAGGCAACTATGGTTTTGCAAGGAACAAGATCGTATTCTACGATGAGCCTGCAAGGGTGGTTCCGTGGCAGGTTCGCACCGGACATCCTTACGGATCAATTTTGATGTACAACGCTATAGGCATCTTTGAAAATGAGGCGGCTCTCGAATATCCTCACTGGACAGGTGCACAGCCGGGTGACGTGATCTTCGAGGATGTATCGGGCGATGGAATAATCAACAGTGATGACATGATTCTCTTTGACAATACGGATTCTCCCGAAACATTCTACGGAGTTTCAATCGAAGCAACCTGGAAGGATTTTTCGCTTCAGGCACAGATCCAGGGACAGGGTAAATTCCTGAGGAGAAACTACTATGACAACAGAAGGGGTGAAGCCGGTAACTATTTCCAGTGGAACTACGACAACAGGTGGACGCCAACAAATACCAAGACGAACATTGCAAGGGCTTACAACAGGAATGACTATTACTGGAGCCTGGAGGTGAACGACAGCAATTACTGGTATGACAACACAGCATACTGCCGTCTGAAGAACGTGGTTCTGACATACACCCTTCCTCAGAATCTGTACAGGGGCCTTGGCATATCAAGGGCCAGTGTTTATGTATCGGGTAACAACGTGGCTCTCCTCTGGACAGCGACCAGGAAATTCGACCCTGAAGGCGGCGGCGCCGGTGCTTATCCTCTTCTGAAGACATATGCCATAGGAGCGAATATTACGTTTTAACTGATTGAGAAACATTTAAACTGTAGAATATGAAAAAATTACTTTATTATATCATTGCAATTGTGATGCTGATGCTTCCGGTCACGTCGTGCGATGACGTTCTCGACAAGCAATCGGTGGACTCGTTTAACGAACAGGTTGTTTTCTCAGACATAAACGTGGTAAAAGCCTATCTGGGTAAATGCTACGACAGGATGGGAGGCAATACCAATGCCGGAATCCTCGGGATGCGTGAAGACCTATTGTCATCCGCGACCGATCAGACACTCTGTATCCACAGGCCTGCCAACTATGTCAACCTGAAAGGAACCCAGAGCCCCGACCAGCTTGGATTCTTCGCGAGTAACGGCATGGGGGGTTACCTCAGATGGCCGAACCTGTATGCAAACATTCAGAATATTAATAACATTCTTGCCAATATTGATGATGTTCCGCTTACAGCAGGTCAGGATGTTCTGGCAAGGCGTCTTAAAGGTGAAGCCTATTTTCTCAGGGCATTTGAGTATGCCACTCTCCTTATGCTTCACGGAGGTGTCATTCTTTCATCCGAGCCATGGGAACTAGGTCAGGATTACTCGACAGTTAACAGGTCGACAATTGCCCAGACTCTTGAGTTTGTTCTTGCTGATATTGCTTCGGCGATTAACATTCTGAAAGATTATCCCACCATTGAGCAGGGCAGGGCCAGTATGGGAGCTGCAGCTGCACTTAAATCGAGGGTATTGCTTTTCTGCGCCAGCGAGCTTACCAATGGCGGATTTCAGCCTTCCAATACACTGGTTTCATTCCCGGCAGGAAACCGCGAAACACTTTTGCAGCAGGCAAGGGATGCCGCCAAGGATGTAATGGATGGTGACTATGGCGACTATTCACTGGTTGGCTCCACCGATGATCCGGCTCTACCTCTTACCGAGGCTCAGGTCCAG
>JAXDBC010000056.1:0-4598 GCA_034679225.1 Bacteroidales bacterium
CCTCATCATAATTAAAGGGAATGAAAGTACATTCCCCCCTCTCATAACCGTAGTTGACTCCTTCATCCTCATATAATGTGAAAGAGGCATTCCTGCCCGTGTAAACAAAGAGGGTGACAGGATCAGCCGGCTTCTGTGATGTGTATTCAATCTCCGGTCCGAAAGGAATTATCGATCCTTCCCTGATGAAGAGCGGCATCCTCTCGTAAGGAGTACTTACATCAAGATACCTGCCGCCAGGAATGAACTGGCCCGAGTAGAAATCATACCATCCGCAAGCCGAGGGAAAATAAACTTTCCGGTCGCGGGCCTTATACTCGTAAACCGGGGCAACCAAAATCGACGGACCGAACATGTACTGGTCGCCGATGCTTTTTACCGCGGCTTCGCTTCCGAAATCCATCACCATTGCCCTCATGATGGTGTAATCATTGAACCAGGTCATACCGGCCAGACTGTAAATATATGGCATAAGCCTGTACCTCAGCCGGTTGTAATAAATCATGCTATTGCATGCAGGTGTCCCTGCCGGGGAAATATTGAATATCTCCCTGTAGGGATACTGCCCGTGGCTTCTGAAAAGAGGACAGAATGCACCAAACTGAAACCAGCGCGTGTTCAGCTCCCTCCATTCCCTGAGATCTTCCGATCCTTCAGCAGCCCTCGTGTAACGGTTTTCAACACAGAAACCGCCGATGTCAAAGGTCCAGTAAGGGATTCCCGAAAGGGCAAAATTAAGTCCTGCCGATATCTGGGCTTTCATATCCTCCCATCTTGTCCCTATGTCACCGCTCCAGGTGGCGGTGGAATACCTTTGCAGGCCTGCAAATCCGCTGCGGGTAAGCAGGAAAACGCGGCGGTCGGGGTCGGCTTCCCTCTGTCCCTCATAAATACCCTGGGCATTCAGCAGGGCATAAGTGTTGAAATACTTTGTCGAAGGCCCTAGAGCCGTGGGTGTCGACAGCTTCTTCCTGTACTCAATGCTTGCATTCGACAGGATATCGGGCTCCGAAGCATCCATCCACCAGGCATCAAAACCATGAATATAAAGATGATCCTTCATCTGCTGCCAGAACAGCTCACGGGCCCCTTTGCTGTAGGGATCATAGAACGAACCTATGTAGCCCTTCCCTATCCAGTCCCTGACACTGTCGGCCACAGCCTGCCTGTACATCCAGCCATTATTATCGAACTCCCTGTAATGACCGGTGGTGTGATAGAATTTCGGCCACACCGAGATCATTATCCTGGCGTTCATCAGATGGACCGAATCGACCATTCCCTTCGGATCGGGAAAATATTTCGGATCAAACTCATGCGAACCCCATGCATCAACGGGCCAGTACGACCAGTCGAGCACGATATTGTCAATGGGTATCTGCCTTTTCCTGTATTCCCTGAGTACATCGAGCAATTCAGTCCGCGACTTGTACCTCTCGCGGCTCTGCCAGTAGCCCATAGACCATT
The DNA here is from genome assembly GCA_034679225.1 of Bacteroidales bacterium. Taxonomy (GTDB): domain Bacteria; phylum Bacteroidota; class Bacteroidia; order Bacteroidales; family VadinHA17; genus LD21. Next base: position 1,468 of record JAXDBC010000056.1, read on the forward strand.
TTGGCATGATCGGGGCCTTACCTGTCAGTTTCCTGTAACCGCTTATCACTTCGTCGGGGTTGGAGCCGCGGATGAAGTAATAATCTATCTGATCGCCCATCTCCGAGCTAAGGCTAAGCGCGGCCTGTTCCTCAGCGGGACGAGGACTCAAAGCCTTAAGGCCTATGTATGAGATGCCGCCATCGGGTTTCCATTCAAGCCTGACAGGGTATCTTTTACCCTGCTCAAGTTTTCCTGAGAACTTATATGTATTCGGATTCCATGCAGTCCTCCAACGCTCAGGCACCACAAGCTCATCTCCGATCCAAAGCTTCGTGTAACCCGCGTAATAAAGCTTGAAATGATAGTTCCCCGTCTCTTTCGGTTCAATCTCACCGGTCCAGGTTATCGTGGAATTGTAAAACTGAAATCCCTCAGGAAAATTCTTTACAGTCTCAAGATTTTCATAATCAATGGAGGATTCAGTTCTTCGGACAAAGACCCTGGCCGTGTCTCCCTCAGTGTAATATGAAGCAGTAAGTCCTCCGGCTTTGCCCTCATCATCATAAAGGGTGAACAAATCCATCTGCATATAGTCGCGCGGATCGCCGAACCTGGTAAGGGAGTAGTTGTCCCATAGCAGGCCGTAGTTTTTGTCTGATACAATAAAGGGGACTGACACCTTGGTGTTGTACTGGTACAGTATCTCGTTCAGTCCCTTGTAGTTGAATTCATCGGACTGGTGCTGTCCAAGCCCGTAAAAGGCCTCATCTGGGGGTGAACTGAATACCTGGCCCAGGGTATAGCCGAAAGTTCCTTCAATCCTGATCCGTTTGAACGATTTGCCTCCCCCGGGTGCTTCCTCAAGGAGGACAATGCCATTAGGATCGCAGAAGGTTACCTGCCCGTCGGCCAGAGCCACTTTGACCCTTACCTGCGGAGCCGATATCACGAGAGTGTCCGCCTCTTCAACAGCCGTAAAAGCAGGAGCAGGAGCAGCGGGGCCGATCACGCAAAGGCTCGTGTCGCCGAAAAATTCTTCCTGGGGACCAGCCGTAACATGAATAATGCCATCGTCAAGAACTTCTATCCTCATCAGTTTAGGGATACCCGGAGCTGATGACAGGGGCCTCACAATAACCCCGTTATCTTTAAGCTCCCATCTGCTCCGCGAACACGAAGGGAAAAGAATAAGCAATACTGATAATATCAGGAAGAGTCTTTTCATTGGTATCTGGATATAATATGACAATCTTTCCGGTAATAATACGGAAAAGCAGAAAAAAACCGGCAGAATTTCCTGAAAATTTACAGCGTCATTACCGCTTCAATTTCTGTAAGCAGATCATCCCTGCAAATATCGGCTTCTATGAACACGATAGGCGATCCTTTGAACTGCTCTTTGCAGATATCCCTTACTATTCCGAAATCATCCTGCCTCTTTATGTAGACGCGAAGAAGTGAGTACTTTCCTTTATCGTCCTTACCTGTCAGATTTCCGATACGCCGCATGTCAGCAACCCTTCTCAGGTTCTCGATAGATACTGCTGTTTGCTCGGCAACATCCCCCCTGCCTATCGTTTCCTGACCTATTATCGATGCAGTGCCGGAAATGAAAAGTGTGCTTACTTCCTTATTGATTATCAGAAGACCTCTTTCAAACTGAGGCGGATTCTTCAATGAACCTGTACCGGAGGACCGTCCCTTGAGAACTTCCTGGCCATATTCATAGGCATTGACCTGACTCGGGTTGGTGACAGGCTCTATCCTGACCGTTTCATCAGATTTGACGGCACAGAAATCGAGATAGACACCGCCATATTTCATACCGACACCGGTTGCTGCCGGGAATCCGTGTATTGTTCTGTATTTATTATAGTATTCAGTTCTTACCTCATTGAATATCTGGTAATTCTGAAATCCGCTATGCATCCCGAGAATATCCCCGATATAATTCCACTGACGCACTATATTATTAAAGCTGAGATTTTCCCTTTCAAGAATCTCGCCCATTATGTCGAATGCCGCTTCAGCACATTTCCTGGTATCATCATGGTCTTTGTCCAGCCCGAGTCCGGCCGACCAAACTTCCTTGCCGTTATTCGATTCGATCACGACATAGGGGAATTCACCGAGAAAGCGCGTGCTTATTCCCGACCTGCTTCCGGCCGCGAAAAGGGCTTCGACTGCTACGCGAAAGGGTTCTTCAGGGGGATGGATTGAAACATTGAACGCGGGGCATTGATCGCTGAACGCGGCTATGACCGATCGTGAAATAAACTGCTTTTTTTCAGCATAATCCGGGAAATCGGGAACACTGATGAAAATATTCAGCTTTACCGGCCTCAATCCTTTTGCAACATCTTCCGAAATCTGATTCCTGCACTGCTCCCATTCACTCCTGATACCTCCCCTGACTGAAGGAGTGTATATCCTGTATTCCTTCACCATAAAAATTCAGTCTGAAAGAACAAAATTAATATCTTTTGCCGGAGAACCAATTATTTTGAGCATGTCCAGACCGTCGGTACTGAGCTTCGAGTTTATGAATTCAGGAATGTTAAATGACCGCGGACAGGAATCATAGAATCCCGGGTGTTTCTGAGGCAACATGAAAGGCTTGCTGAAGGTTCCGTCTTCATCCATGTGGGCTATGAAGGGGTGTGTGTATAAACCGTCAATCCTCCGGCTGCTGAAGATCATCCACCGCGAGTTGGACGACCACGAGTGATAACTCTCCGTCTCAGGACTGTTAATCACATCTATGGGTTGATAAATTCCCGTTTTCATATCGATCCTGTAAAGGTCAGCCTCCCTATGCCATATCGAGAAATTCCCGTAGTCAGAAAGTGTAAACACCAGTGTTGTTCCATCAGGAGATATCCTCGGAAATGAAACGCTCTTTCCAGTCCGGTCCGCGCTCACCAGAGTATCTATCAAGCTGCCGAAGCGGCCTGTTGCCGGATCAAAATCGATGCTGCACAAGCTGTATTTGATCCTGTCGTAATCATCGGGCTGTATTCCCGCGGAAGCGCTGCAGAAAAAAAGCTTCCTCCCGTCGGGTGAGAAACAGGGGAAAGTCTCAAAGCTGTCTTCACGCATAAGCCTGGAGGTGGATACAAGCCTGTTGTTCCTTATGTCAAATACTACAA
>JAXDBC010000057.1:0-19470 GCA_034679225.1 Bacteroidales bacterium
ATCAATGGCCGCGAGTACATGCAAAATTATCAACACCGATTGTTAATCCCCTTCTTAAATGGCTGTGAGGGACTGCCATATATGGGAAGAATGGGAGAAAAGGGGAAGGGGGGAAGGGGAGAAGGGGAGAAGGGGAGAAGGGGAGAAGGGGAGAAGGGGAGAAGGGGGGATTAAGAGACGAAGAGACTGAGAGACTGAGAGAATGAGAGAATGAAAGACTGAGAGACTGAGAGACTGAGGGACGAAGGGACTGCAAGACCGCAAGACCGCGACCGAAGGGAGCCAGACTGCAAGACAGCGTAGCGTTCCCTGCTACATCGGTATCACCTGCAGCCTCCGTCCTTTCTCCTGCTCGTAAAGCCGCTGAGCCATCCTGGCCTTATCTTCACCGAATGACGGATCCATGGTGTGTGCCTTCATATATGACTCGTAGGCCTTGTCGTACTGCTTGACATACAGGAAATAGTCTCCCTTTGAATCATACACGTTGGGATTCTTCGGATCAAGTTCAATATACCTGTCGAAAGCTTCTTCCGCCTTATCCTCCTGCTTAAGATTCAGATATGCATATCCAAGCTGGTTGTAAAAGGGAGCCGGATCCCTGGTCACGGTCAATGCAGTCTTTATGGTCTCGACCATAACCTCGGTCTCACCGGTGATCGACAGAAAAGAAATCAGGTAATTGTATGTATTCGTATCACCCGGGTACATGTCAACCAGCCTTCTTCCGATATCGGTGACATCCTCCTGGCCTCTTCTCAGTCTATCTATCGCTTCCTTAAGCAGCTCCTCCCCTTCACTAAGCCTGGCCTTGCAATTGACTGCAGCATAGGAATACCTCCTGAAATTATCAGGCGACTCGTTCATAAGGAAAAACAGGGCCAGATGGTAATTAGCCATGAAAAAATCCGGATCCTCCTCCAGCGCATCATTAAATGCCTCGATGGCCTTGTCCGTGTGTACGGCATCATAATGTCTGATGGCTTCATTATACGATGCCAGAGCTTTTTTTGACGAGCTCGTGACAGGCATAAGCTTGCCCCGCTGAGGCCAGGCAACTGTCCCGATGCAAAGCAGAATCAATCCAAATACCAATCTCTTCATTTCTCAGATTATTAAGTTCAAATCAGGAATGAATCCTGCATTTTTTGTGCCAAACCGGAATGACATATCTTCGGCAAGACCAGCGATGAAGTCATCACCGGGATTGCCGGATCACTTGTATGCCGATTCTATGAACGATTTATAGCGCGAAAGGATCACGGCCCTCTTTGGCTTCAGGGTCTGAGAAAGCATTCCGTTATCGACCGACCATGTATCGGCTGAAAAAAAGCTCTTCTTGATATTCTCATAATCGGCAAGGGTCTTGTTGATCTTCATAACCTCCCTGTTGAGTTTCTCAATAACCTTTTTGTTGCCAAGCAGATCCTGATCAGCGGTATCTGTCATAATGTCATTCTCCGTGCACCATTCCTTCAACACCTTCATATCGGGAAGGATCACAGCCGATGCAAATTTCTGGTTCGCGCCGAAAACAATGCAGTTTTCAATGAAGGGCGATTCCCTCAGCTTGTTCTCAATCATCTGGGGGGATATGTATTTCCCTGACGACAGCTTGAAAATCTCCTTCTTCCTGTCGGTTATCATCAGATATAATCCGTCTTTAAGATAACCAATATCTCCCGTGTAAAGCCATCCCTCGGAATCGATTATAGCGCGTGTTGCCTCCTCGTCCTTGTAATATCCTTTCATCACGTGCGGACCTCTTACAAGTATCTCCCCGTCATCGGCGATTTTCAGTTCGGTGTCGTCGATGGGAGTGCCGTTGGTGCCAAGGACATTGTTCGCGGGCGGATTCACTGATATCACAGGCGATGTTTCAGTCATACCATAACCCTGGTAGAGATGAAGCTTCGCCGCTGTAAACAGCCTGATAATATTAGGCCTTATGGCAGCGCCTCCGCTGACAATCCACATCTCATGACCTCCCAGGCTGTCGCGCCATTTGCTGTAAACCAGCTTGTCGGCCAGGCGGTGCTGAAAACGGTAAAGGAAACCGCCGCGCTTGTTGTCGAAGTTGTTGCCAAAGTTCCATGCCCAGCGGTAAATAATCCTTTTTATCCCCTTCAGGCTCTTGCCGGCCACCTCAAGCTTCGAATACATCATTTCAAGAACCCTTGGAACGGCACAAAACCCATCGCCATGGAAACTGGCCAGATCCCTTGCTATCGTGGAAAGGCTCTCGGCATAATAGATACTGATGCCGAGCTGCTGGAACTCGTAATTCATGGTCCTTTCATAGGCATGGCAAAGGGGAAGGAAACTGAGCATCTTATGCTGAGGACCGGCGGTCTGCCTTATCGCGTGTGCATTGGCATTGAATGTCAGGTTCCTGTGAGTAAGCATCACTCCCTTCGAATCGCCGGTAGTGCCTGAAGTATAGATGATTGTCGCTACATCATCGGGCGAAACCTCCCTTTTGTTAGCTTCAATAAGCTGATCAAACCTTCCGCGATTCTCTTTTCCCAGGGCAATAAGATCATCAAAACTGAAAGCCAATCCGCAGTCGTCAATTGTCATCACTCCGGCATGATGGTCCATCTTTTCTATCACCGGTTTAAGCTTGTTGTAAAGCGACTTGCCTCCAAGCACTATAAGCTTTGAATCGCTGTGATTGAAAACATGCAGGAACTCACTATCGCTGAGCGTGGTGTAAACCGGCACAAAGACCAGCCGGGCAAGTGTGCATCCCATGTCGAGATAATTCCATTCGGGACGGTTGTTGCAAACCACCGCGATCTTGTCACCGGGCTGATATCCTTTTGCAAGAAGCCCGCTGGCCGTGTTCCACGAGTTCTCTATGTACTCGTCAACGCTGATCTTAACCCATTTACCGTCAACGATCTTGGCAAAAATGTCGTCCTTCGGGAATTTTTCCTTCAGGATGTCGAGGTATTCAAAAGTTCTGGTCGGGATCATAATTCTTATCAAAACTGTAAAAGTAAAAATATTAACCTTTAAATAAAAAGAATGAGATAATACAGGAGATCAAAATCACAATATTCCAGGAGATTTTATATTTTGCCGTCAAAGAAGCCTTATGGAACACAGACCACTTGGAAATACCGGCATCGCGATACCACGCGTGATTTTCGGAACCAGCGCTCTCGGCAACCTTTATTCAGCCTTAAGCGATGAAACAAAAACCGCCATTGTAACGGAATGCCTTCAGCATGTCCCAAAACCCGTTGTCTTCGACAGCGCGGGAAAATACGGAGCCGGACTGGCTCTTGAAAAGTTAGGGGAGATACTGAGAAATCTTAAAGTGAAGCCCGAAGAAATTATCATCAGCAACAAGCTTGGCTGGCTCAGGACTCCGCTCTCCGGACCTGAACCGCTTTTTGAGAAAGGAGTTTGGGAAGGCATAAGGCACGATGCAATCCAACTTATCAGTTACAACGGGATACTGGAATGTATGGAACAGGGAAACCATCTCCTGGGAGAAGAATACAGGCCACAGATGGTGTCGGTGCATGATCCGGATGAATACCTTAATGCAGCCGGATCAGCCGATGATTTTAAAAGACTGTCCCGGAATATACGCGAGGCTTACAAAGCCCTGTCGGTCCTGAAATCGGAAGGAAAAGTCAAAGCTATTGGAGTCGGCGCCAAAAACTGGCTTACTGTCAGGATGATAGCGGATGAAGTTGATCTCGACTGGGTTATGATTGCCAACAGCATGACGATATACCGCCACCCGAAAGAACTGCTGGACTTCATGGAAAATCTTCATAAAAAAGGAATTGCAATTATCAACTCGGCTGTTTTTCATGCAGGCTTCCTGACCGGCGGAGAATTCTTCGACTATGTAAAAATCAAACCGGATTCCGATGAGAATAAAGCCCGGTTTATCTGGAGGGAAAAGTTTTTCTCCCTGTGCAAAAAACATGATGTGATCCCCGCGAACGCCTGTGTCCGTTTTGCATTGACTCCACCCGGAGTATTTAGCGTTTCACTCAATACTTCAAAACCAGGTAACGTGAAGAAAAATGTTGAATCGGCCGAATGCAGCATCCCCGACGATTTCTGGAAGGAGATGCTAGGGAACAGACTAATTGACCGTGATTATCCCTATCTTTGAAAACCGATACAAATAAAAAACGAAGCAGGGATGAGAAAGATGAATGCCGCTGTCCTGACCCGGTACGGGAAGATTGAATGGAAACAGGTCGATATTCCGGAGATCAGCGGAAATGAGGTTCTTGTTAAAGTAGGCTATGCATGTATATGCGGAAGCGATCAGCATGTATTCCTGGGTGAATTTCATCCGCGTACCAGTCTGCCCTTGATACAGGGACATGAATTTGCGGGCACTGTTGCCGAAACCGGACCGGAGGTTAAAAATCACAAAGCAGGCGACAGGGTCGCGGTCGATCCAATAATCTGGTGCGGTCATTGCCCCGCCTGCCTCAGGCATCATTACCCGGCATGCTCCACGCTGAAACTGGTAGGCATTGACCTCGACGGCGGCTTCAGCGAGTATATGAAAGTGCCGGAGACAATGCTCTACAAGGTAACTGATAAAATATCCGATGAACATGCAGCTCTTGTCGAAGTACTTTCAATAGGATTTCATGCCTGCAAGAGGGCAAAGGTGGCACCGGGCGACATGGTTGCGATATGGGGCGCCGGCAAGGTCGGACAAAGCATCCTCCAGGCGGTCAGGACAAAAACCGGCAACACGGTTATAATAGTCGACATCCTCGATGAACGGCTCGAAATAGCTAAAAAGGCTTACGGCGATATTCATACCATAAATGCCGTAAAGGAAAATGCAGTTGAAAAGATCAGGGAATTTACTGAAGGCAAAGGTGTCGACATAGCCTTTGAAGCAGTAGGTCACACCAAAGATCTTCCCGGAGTTGTAAACCCCGTGCAGGGTTGCATCCGGGCTATCAGGGGCGGCGGAACAGTATGTGTTCTCGGACTCTCAGCAGAACCATCACCGCTGATTATGAGGGAACTGATCTGGAAGGAAGGTATAATAATGACCTCACGTGTTTCACACGGTGAGTTTGCTGAAACGATTGACAATATGAACAGGGGAACCCTTAAGCCCGATGCCATCGTTACCGGGATACTGCATCCCTCGGAAACACAGAAGGCCTTTGAAATGCTTGAGAAGGAACCTGGCAAGCATCTTAAAATAATGCTGAAATTCAAACAGTGAAAATAGATTCCCACCATCATTTCTGGAAATACAACGAAGCTGAATACGGCTGGATAGACGACCGGATGGCGATCCTGAAACGAGATTTCCTTCCTGATGATCTTGAACCCAGCCTGCTTGAAAATGGTTTCTCCGGATCTGTGGCAGTGCAGGCACGTCAAACCGAGGAGGAGACACGGTGGCTTCTGAGCCTTGCCGGAAAGCACGACTTTATCAAAGGAGTGGTGGGATGGGTCGATCTTTGTTCGGAGGATAAATTAAGAAGACAACTGGATGAATTCTGCAAGTCGCCGGAATTCGTTGGAACGCGTCACGTGATTCACGATGAGCCCGATGACGGCTTCATGCTTCGCGACGACTTCCTGACAGGTATCAGCATATTAAAGGATTATGACCTGACTTACGATCTTCTCCTCTTCCCTAAACATATTCCGCTTGCCCAGATGGTGGTTTCAATGTTCCCGGAGCAGAAATTCGTGATTGACCATATTGCCAAACCGCTGATAAAAGACCGGATAAGCGATCCCTGGAAGGATGACATCCGGATGCTCGCGGAGAATAAGAACGTGTGGTGCAAGCTTTCGGGAATGGTTACCGAGGCTGACTGGGAAAAAAGCACTTCCAAAGATTTTCATCCCTGGCTCGATGTTGTCTTCGAAGCATTCGGCGCCGACCGCCTTATGGTTGGCAGCGACTGGCCGGTATGCCTTGTCAGCAGGGAATACCCCGATGTAATCAATATTGTAAAGGGCTATATTTCAGAAATGCCCGATGTGGCGAGGCAAAAGATACTCGGACTGAACTGCATTGAGTTTTACAGGCTGGGGAAAAAGTAATATTCAGGAAATGACTTCGTACTGACAACTATAAAAACCTAAGCTATGAAGCTTCCTCCGTTATTGACTCTATGTTACTTCGTGCTTAAATAATTCATACATTCGGATATTATTGTTTTCTAATCAAATCCTATATAAAATGGAAATCTTAGTCGCTTTATTAATCGGTGCAGCTGCCGGCTGGCTGGGTAGCCGCATCTACAAAGGCAGCGGCCTTGGCCTTATCGGAAATATCATTGTCGGTATTGCAGGAGGCTTCCTGGGTTACTGGCTTCTCGGAAAACTTGGAATAAGCCTGGGAACAGGCTGGTTAGCCGCGATACTCACCGGAGCTATAGGCGCGATAATAATATTGTTCCTGCTTAACCTTATCTTCAAGAAGAAGTAGAAACAGGACCTATTCCCCTTACAATCTTTATATTCCTCCGTTTTGCCACCGCTAAAGTCTGTGGCGGAATGATATTGTTGTGGCCGGTATGGAGATGGGAGAAAACCGCTCGCCGAGTAACTCTAATAATTTGTTTATAACTTAATGGTTATTCACAGTTATAGATGGATTCCCGATCTCAGGGAATTCCTACCTTTGTGTCAGGCCAGCATCGTCCACCTTTCCAATTCTGGAATTTAGCACAATAAAATACTGATTAACAACTAAACAATCTTGATGCTGGCCTTCTTTAAGGAGCTGCACGGACCGCGGATGTAATTATTTTACCGTGGTTTAGACTATTTTGTCAGGTTATACGTTATATATGTGACACCTGCTTGTGGATAAGATACCATTAAGTAAAACTGGCAACTATGGAAACACAGGAAATGTATAAGGGAGTAAGGATAAGCCCGTATAAGCTTAGCCTGGAAAAACAGCTCGAGGAAAACGCCAGAAGGCTCAAGGAACATTATCAGAAAATCCAGAGCCAAATCAAGGAAAAAGAACTGCAGAAAAAAGAACAGAAACAGGAAGCTATAAACTTCATCTGCGACTGGCAGTAATAGTTGTCTAACATATTGAAATCCTTCCTTTGTCAGGACTTTCTGTCCTCCGGATAGTGTATATGTATTGCTGAATGAAAACCCTGATATGCCGTAATATGACTAAAAGGATTACTGTATCACTCATGCTCAGCCCCGGAGGTAATGGTTTGGCCTGGCATTCACTTTAATTTATAATTTGTGCTTCGTCCGCCACCAGCCTCTTTTTGTAGAATATCCTTCTTCATTAAATCCTGAATATCCCGGAGAGCAGTATCTTGTGAACACTTGTTGATATTTGCCCATTTTGAGCTTGTCAACTTTCCGTCAAATCCATCAAGAAGTCTGTTTATAATATTTTGTTGCCTGACATTGAGAATTGTAGTGGAATGCAATTTCCAGAATTCCGCTTTACGAAATACTTTCGATAAAGTTTTATCTGTGGATTCAATAGCATTTATTAAACATTGCAAAAACCATAAAATCCATTCTGTTATATCTGAATTTCCTTTTTGCGCTTTTTCCAGTTTCTCATAATACTGTTTCCTTTCAACCCTTATTTGTGCAGACATACTGTAGAACCGCATGACACTTTTGTCGGAACGTGCCAATGTCATATCCGTAATTGCTCTTGCAATTCGTCCGTTTCCATCGTCGAACGGATGAATTGTCACGAACCATAAATGAGCTATAGCTGCTTTAAGAACCAGGTCTGTTTCATGCTCGTTTTCAAACCAGTCCAGGAATCTTATCATTTCCGGTTCTATCCTGTCAGAACCCGGGGCTTGATAGTGAACCTTTGCTTTTCCCATAGGCCCTGACACAGCTTGCATAGGCCCGGTCGTATCTTTTCTCCAGCCGGCAACTGTGATTTTATTAAGATTACTCCATCCCGTAGGGAACAGCGCTGCATGCCAGCCAAACAATCTGTTTTTAGTCAAAGGCATGTCATATTTTTGAGTAGCGTCAAGCATCATTTCAACTATTCCGTCAACGTGACGCTCTGATTCCACTGCTCCTGCAATGTCAATTCCAAGTTGCCGGGCAATTGAAGAACGCACTTGTTGTATTTCCAGAAGCTCGCCTTCTATTTCCAATGATTTTATAACATCTAAAGTAAGAGTATTCAATACCGCTTCATTTTGCAAATCAAAACCCAGCGATTCCATTCTTCCAAGAAGTCTGCCCTGCTGATTTCTGGCTTCACCAAGTTTTATCATCACTTTCTCATTGTCCCAGGTGAAGTCTGTACAGTCTTCTCTTTCATGAATATAAACTACCATTCTCCGCAAATTACGCGACAAATATACTTTATACTCTTCAAAAATGAAACTTTCTCCGCGAAATTTGCTTTGAATACAGGATTTAATCTCCGCACTGTCGATTTTTATGCCTGGCGTTAACGGACTGGCTCTCCGGAGGAGGGAATCCAAAGAAAGTACGACTTGCAAGACTTGCACGATCCTGCGGGGAAGGACTTCGTCGTTTCACTCCTAAGCTTGCAAGACCTTAAATGCGGATTAAATTGTTAATAACTTCGCCAAATTGTTATTTACTTGGCTATCTCAATTTAACTTCTATCCCTAAATTTGAACCGGCCAGCACCCATTCGCACTTTCCTGCTCTGGAAATTGTATTTGACTAACATAATTGATTAATGCTGATAAAACGGGGTGCTGGCTTTCTTTATTATGCCACCCCCACCTGCCAGCATAATCAGAAACTAAATGCCAGTCCCAGATTGAGGTACGAAGGACCATAGCCCAGCTCGGCCATGGCAGCCATATTTTCACGGAAATAATACCTTGCTCCGGCAAACAAGGACCATACCATATGACTGGATGAGTCCGCGTAATTTTCATATGGTTCACCTGTTTCCTTAACATTCACAATGTCCCAGCCAATAAGAAGGCCTGCATAGGTATCGAGCTTCTCAATAAAGGGATAATGAAAATTACCCCTTACACCGACAATAGTGTTCGAATACCTCGCGCTCCAGTTTGAATACTCCCATTTGTACGACAAAAATCCAATGTAGGGCCCTGCACCGATCGAAGCTTTTTCAAGCACATTATCAGTCAGTCCTACTTCAAGCGATGCCGACAGGGGAGGGAAAACAAGTTTGTTGTATGTAGCCGAAAGAACCCTGGTGCCAATACCCAGACCTGCATTGAAGACCTTGCTCCCTTTAACAAAAACCGGCTCCTGACCGGCTGCAATGTTAAAGGAGCATATAATAACTGCCGTAAGAATGATTAAGCGCTTCATATATATAATTTAAGAATCTGTCACGGGTGAAAATTAAAAACCAGTTTGGCCTTGTCCGGGATAGCGGAAATTTTTTCCGCTTCGATCAGGAACCGCCAAAGATCAGGAACATCACTGCTGCAAGTGCAGCTCCAACCATCGGAGCTAAAAAAGGAACCCATGAGTACTTCCAGTCGCTGTCCCTTTTGCCTTTGATCGGAAGCAGGAAATGCATTATCCTGGGACCCATGTCACGGGCAGGGTTTATGGCATATCCCGTCGGTCCTCCGACTCCCAGCCCGATACCCAGAACAACCAGGGCTACCGGAAGTGCATTCAGCGCCCCCAGTCCTACCTCCGGTTCAGCCATGTAAAGCACCGCCAGTGCAAGCACATAGGTGCCGATTATTTCTGTAATAACATTGTACCAGTAACTCCTGATGTTTGGAATGGTCGCGAACACTGCCAGCTTGGTTTCAGCATCGTCGGAGGCATCAAAATGCTTTTTGTATGCCAGCCATGCAAGACCGGCGCCGAACATTGCGCCTAGAATCTGCGCGAGGACGTACATGGGAACTTTGGCCCATGAGAATTTGTGGGCAATGGCAAGAGCCAGTGTAACTGCCGGATTAAGATGAGCCCCACTCACGGATGCGGAAATCAGAACACCAGTAAAAACACCGATCGCCCATCCGAAAGTTATTACTATCCAGCCTGCATTGTGCCCTTTGGTCTTAGGGAGCAGAACGTTGGCCACAACACCGCATCCAAGTACAAGTATCATGGCTGTACCAAAAAACTCAGCAAAGAATTGATTCATAGGTTCAAGGTATTTGATTAATTATTATTGGTTCAATGTCCGTCATTCCGTAAGCTCAGGTCAAAGCATTTCGTGGAACAGGACCGCGAGACAGAGAAGCGTATAGACAGCGACAGAAGGGAACAAGACTTAAAAGACCTGTCACTGCACCCTGAGCCTGAACCCACCCCTAGCCCCCCGCAGTGGCGGGGCAGGCTCTCCCGAGGAGGGGATCCATCCGATACAACCTTCGCTTCGTCCTGCACTACGTCTTGCCGTCTCTTCCTCACTTTGTCTCTCCGTCTTTTAGTCTGTGCCCTGAGCTCTGTGCCCTGAGCCCTGAGCCATTTACAAATTGCTAATTGTTAATTGTTAATTGTTAATTGTTAATTACTAATTGTTTATCCATCGCCTATAATACATATCACATTATTCATCCCTCGGCCCATGCTTCGGCAGCCTTAACCGCCCGCTTCCAGCCTTTTATCAGCGATCCGGTAAGTTCATCATCAAGAACCGGAACAAAGGTCCTGTCAATCTGCCACTGCTTCGAAAGGTCGTCAACGGTCTTCCAGTAACCGGTTGCCAGTCCTGAAAGATAAGCTGCTCCAAGCGCCGTGGTTTCCGTTATCTTTGGCCTGATGACACTTGCCTGAAGCAGATCGGCCTGAAATTGCATCAGGCTGTTGTTGACTGTTGCTCCTCCGTCGACTCTCAGTTCTCTGATGTCAATACCGGAATCCTTCTCCATGGCCTGCAGCACTTCCAGTGTCTGATAGGCTATGCTGTCGAGGGCTGCCCGTGCAATGTGAGCCGTTGTGGAACCTCTGGTGATACCTACAATAGTTCCACGGGCATGCTGGTTCCAGTAGGGAGCCCCCAGCCCTGCAAACGCTGGAACAAAATACACACCGCCGCTGTCGCTTACCCTGCCTGCAAGCTCCTCAACATCGGCCGACCTGGCAATAACGCCCAGACTGTCGCGAAGCCACTGCACAACTGCTCCCGCTATAAAGATGGAACCTTCAAAGGCATACCGCGTTTCATTGCCTATCTTCCATGCAACGGTGGTCAGAAGCCTGCTTTTCGACGCGATAGGCTTACCGCCGATGTTCATCATCATGAAACAGCCGGTACCGTAAGTGTTCTTCACCATTCCCGGTTCGATACACATCTGGCCAAACATGGCTGCCTGCTGGTCACCCGCGATCCCGGCAACAGGGATATCCGATGAGAACTGACCTTCGGTGGAGCCGTAAATCTCGCTCGACGACCTGACATGCGGCAGCATGCTTTCGGGAATGCCAAAAACATCAAGAAGCTCCTTGTCCCACTGAAGCGTGTGAATATTGAAAAGCATGGTTCTCGATGCATTTGACACGTCGGTAATGTGAAGTTTCCCCATCGACAGATTCCACATCAGCCACGAATCGACGGTTCCAAATGCGAGCTCTCCTTTTTCAGCCAGCCCGCGAGCCCCGTCGACATTGTCAAGGATCCATTTTATCTTTGTTGCCGAGAAATATGCATCAACTATTAATCCGGTCTTCTCGAGTATCATTCTGTCGATGCCGTCAGCCTTAAGCTTGTCGCAAAAGTCGGCTGTCCTGCGATCCTGCCATACGATGGCATTGTAAACCGGTTTGCCGGTGATCCTGTTCCATACCACCGTGGTTTCCCTCTGGTTGGTTATGCCGATCCCTGCAATATCCGTGCTTTTCAGTCCGGCCTTGGCCAGCACCTCCGTGGCCACCCCTATCTGTGTCGACCAGATCTCTTCAGGTTCATGTTCCACCCAGCCGGGTTTCGGGTAGATCTGAGTGAATTCCTTTTGTGCTGAAGCCAACGGCTTACCGGAATGATCGAAAATTATCGCGCGGGAACTGGTAGTTCCCTGATCAAATGACAGTATGAAATCTTTCATGTAGCAATTGGTTTTAATATCTGATGACTATCGGCAATATTTTATAATTACTCTTATCGATACCCCCTTCCCCGGCCTTCTCCCTGTATTTTAATCATCCCGGGAAAAGTGATCCGAAGCGGCTGCATTTTTAGTTACAAATAGTTCTCCAGCACTTTCTTATAATCGTGCAGCTGCCTGTCAATCCAGTCCTTCCCGAATCCCAGTTCCTTTGCCATAATACCCGCGACAACAGGTCCTGCCTCAGCGCTTGCCCTGGCATCAAGGAACAGCGCTCTCGTCCTTCGGGCCAGCATGTCTTCAAGTGTCCGCGGCATCTCGTTTGCCGCTATCCACGCGATCTCAGCCTTGCAGTAGGGAAGCTTAGGATGCACCAGTTCCGCCATCCCGGGCTCATTCTCAATCAGATTGACAATGTCGGGAGCCCTGTCTCCATAAATCCTGAATTGTTCCGGGATTGTGTTGACAGCAGCAGAACAAAAACTGAAATTCCTTGTCCTGCATTTCCTTTTCTCAAGAATACCTGCCTTGATAGCTCTGTCAATGGTCTCCTCAGCCATTCTCCTGTACGAGGTCCATTTCCCTCCTATGATTGAAAGAAGACCTGAGCGTGAAATGCTTATCTTATGCCTTCTCGACACCTCCTTTGTCGCTTCAGGCTTGTTGGGATTGGCTGCCAGAGGTCTGAGCCCCGCGAATATACAAAGCACATCCTCCCTCAGGGGAGCCCGGGTAAGATATTTTCCGGCAGTCCGAAGAATGAAATCAATCTCCTCCTGAAGAGCCTTCGGTTCGAGGCTTATATCATTAAGCGGGGTGTCGGTTGTTCCTACAACAAGCTTTCCGTACCAGGGTATTGCAAAAAGAACGCGGCCATCGTCGGTTTTCGGGATCATAATTGCCGAATCGCCCTTCACGAAGCTCTTGTCGAGAACTATATGAACTCCCTGGCTCGGCTTTATGGTTGCCGTGGCCGATGGATCATCCATCCTGTGGATCTGATCGGCAAAAACACCGGTGGCATTTATGACAAGCTTAGACTTTACATTGTAAACCTTTCCTGTTTCGACATCCGTGACTTCAACTCCGCTAACCCGGCCCTGAGCGTTCTTCAAAAGGCTGTCAACCCTGAAATAGTTAAGTACCGTTCCTTCGTTCTCAACACAGGCCGATGCAATGGCCAAAGCCATTCGGGAATCGTCAAACTGCCCGTCGTGATAGACAATTCCTCCCTTCAAACCCTCAGCCCTGATAGGAGGGATCCTTTCAAGAACCTCTGAACGTTTGATGAAATACGACTTCCCCATACTCAGTCTGCCTGAAAGGAGATCATAGAATTTAAGGCCTACAGTATAAAGAAAGACATCCCAATAAGTATAAACGGGAATTACAAATTCCTGGTTAGCAGTGAGATGAGCTGCATTTCTCAGCATCAGTCCCCGTTCATAAAGCGCTTCCTTAACAAGCAGGACATCTCCCTGGGAAAGATACCTTACACCGCCGTGGACCAGCTTGGTGCTCCTCGATGATGTTCCCTTTGTGAAATCCGACTGCTCGAAAAGGACGGTCCTGTATCCACGTGTTACAGCATCAAGCGCTGTGCCCAGTCCCGTGGCGCCGCCGCCGATCACGATTATATCCCATTCCCGCGATTGATCGCTTTCAAGCTGTTGTATCTGTACTTCCCTGTTCATATGAAATGCCCTTATGTTAAACCAAAACCAATGTTACAAATAAAAACGATGATTAGCTGCAATGGACTTTAAAAATATAAATAATTGTTTAAACCTCCCAGGCAACATTCTCCCTATAGCAAGCTTTACTCCCGATCCCCAGGGGATTTTACCCCAAACCCCCATAGGAGGCTTTACCTGCACAACTTGAATGACTTGTGCTTTAAGTTCTACGCTCCCCTGCAACCTCCAATGGAAGAAGCCTTTCCCCTTTGGAGCTTTACCTCCAACAAGGCGGCTTAAAGAAACAGATGCTTGGTTTATGGAGAATAAACAATGATAACGGATTTCAAGGAGAAATAAAAAAAGGACATATGAACTTATCTTCCACTTGGTTCTTTACCCCCTTCCCAACCTTCCCCCAGGGTGAAGGAGCAAGAAAATTCTGCTATTATTGGGGAGAAATACGAACTGCAATATCTGATGTAACAAATTGAGCAGCAACCTCCATTGGAAGAAGCTTTTCCCCCCTGGGGGAAACGGGAAAGGGGGTATGTGACTGCAGGGAGGTAATTTCCTGCTGTGGAAAACAGAAAAGGGGGTTAGTGAATGCAAGTGGGAAACTGGAAAGGGGGTAAGTGAATACAGGGAGCTCCCGATAGCTATCGGGACGGGAGGGAAAGGGGGTATGTGACTGCAGGGGGAAACATGAAATGGGGTATGTGACTGCAGGGGAATCGGGATGGAAAGGGGGTTAGTAAATGCAGGGACGGGACGGAATGGAAAGAGGTTAAATGAATATATGAGATAAACAGAAAATGGGCTGAGACAAACGCATTATTCGTAAAACTTCAAACACGCCGGCATCTTAACCTTAGCCGAATCAACTGCTTTCTCAGCCATTCCGTTTGCCTTACTGATCCTGAAAACGGTGATCTGATCCGATTTCTGGTTCCCAGCGATCAGATACCTGCCTGAAGGATCAATGACAAAATTACGAGGCCAGTCGCCTCCGCATGAACTGTGACCTACAGGTTCAATAAGCCCGTCAGGAAGTATTTTAAATGTGACGATATTGTTTTCGCCCCTGTTCGATCCATACAGGTACCTGCCATCCTTGCTTAGATGGACATCGGCACAGTAATTATTTTCAACTATCCCTCCCTTCATCGTCGGAAGCGTCTGAAGCAGCTTGAGCCCCTGAGCTTCTTCAACAGCAAAAACCATCATGGTCGAGCCAAGTTCATTGATCACATAAAGCCGTGTACCGTCGCTGTTGAATGCAAAATGACGCGGCCCTGTGCCCCTGGGAAGACTTGTGATGCCATTCTCAAGCAGATTCAGCTTTCCGGCCTCGCTGTCAAAATCATAAACATATATCCTGTTGAGACCCAGGTCGGTGACATAAACATAGCGTCCTGCCGGATCATGGAGTATCATGTGGGCATGCGATCTGTCGGGTGAATTCTTGTCATAGAGGATCGTATCGGTGATGGTCTCCGGTACTCCGCTTTCATCAAGCCTGACCACAGCCACCGAGCCGTTCGGATAATTGGCTATGAAAAGATGCCCGCTGTCGGCCGACATCGAGATATAGCACGGCCCGGCATATGGAATAAGCATCTCATTCAGCTTTTCAAAACCTGCATTCTTCTCATCGTAGCTGAAAGTCGACAGCCCTCCTCCGAACTTTCCCCTGAATTCCATCACCTCGTTAATGACGTAAAACAGCCCTGTCTTGCCAGAGAAACAAAAATAGGACGGACTCGGACCGACATCGGCTGAAGAAACATACTTGAGCTTGCCGCTTCCGGGATTGAATTCAAAAACCGCCATGGCCTTCTCTCCTTCCCTTTCAGTGAAACCGCCAACGAAGAGACGGGGCCCCTGGCGGCATGAACTGAGGGAAAGGATTATTGAAATCAGAATAAGTACCGGTGACAATATCAACCTTTTCATCCTAATATAATTTATTTTAATGGTGCCCGCTCAAGCGTGGGAACCGCACATGATTGAAAATCATATTCATTATGTGTTTGTGTATTTGACACATGTGGGTTTCATGTTTGATGCAGTTACAGAGTATGAGTATAATTAATGAGTGTGGGTATAACAAATATGCATGTATGTTTTGTTAAAATTAAGATTTCCTGTAATTTTTTGCAGGAATCCGCCCTCTCATTTCCCTTTTCCGAGCTCCTTGTATTTCCTGTCAAGCTCATCCAGCCTAACCCTTACGCTGAGAATCCAGGGCTCCTCATCCCTGTCCCAGTGCCCATAGGTGGTTACCACGAAGGTGCCGTCGGGAAGAAGCTCAACTCCGGGATAGCAGCAATCCCAGTCGTGGATGTTATCCTTGAAGCGGATCCTGTACTTCCCCGGCTTTCCCTTTACAAGGTCCTTCCATGTTCCGACCCAGCCGACCCAGTCGCCTTCGGTAGGACTTCCCTGTCCGGTTTCAGAAGCAATAAGGCTGTAGTTCACTTCTCCCCTCTCCTTTGCAATAGTTGCAAGTTCAGGCCTGAAACTTATCGGGCTTATGTCCCGGAACACGACCAGCAACCTTCCGTCGGGTGCATATTTAAGCACGTGCCTGTCGCCATTAAGCTCATTGGGAAGAGGACGAGGATCGGTCCAGGTTCTGCCTTCATCACTGGAGAAGATAATCTGAGAATTTGCCCTTCTTGCATTTTCCCTTAGAAGGACTGCAAGTGTTTTTCCGTCGGGCGACCGTATCACACCCGGCTCGCAGAGGTTAAGGTCCCTCCTGCTGAGAATGGGTTCCGGAATGCTCCATGTCAGTCCTCCGTCGGTCGAAATGGTCTTGTAGAGCGTGAACAAGGCCTGATCATTGACTTTTCTGTCTGCGCGGTAAGTTTCCTGTCCGCCGGCAGTAAAAAATCTCATGTCATCGTGGAAGAGCGCCATATAATGGCCTTTGCCTGTTTTTAGCTCAGTCATCGCGCTCATCACGACAATCCCTCCCCAGTCGCCCACGGGTTCAAGTTCGCTCCAGCTTTGTCCCTCATCTTCCGAATGGGCAAGTCTTGCCGGGTAAAGGCCCGAGAACACTATGAGGTGCTTCTTCCCGGAGGGATCGACAGTCGGGAAAATTGTGGGCGTCTCAAGTGAGGTCTTCCAGTTTTCGGGCGTAGGAATTCGTTCGCTCCATGTAAGACCTCCGTCGATGCTCTTCTTGTAAATAATTTCGCCACGGCCATGTCCTTTGGGATAGACAGTAAGAATAGTTTTGCTGTCGTCAAGAAGAACCGTTGTCGGATGGCCAAGGTACTGGCCTTTCTCCCTGTCGACAACCACCTGGCGGCAGGATTCGTCATTGAGATCGATGACAGGGATCCGCAGATAGGATTTGCCGGGCTTTACCTGAGAAGGAGAGCTCAGGGATAAAGCAGACAAGAGGATAATAAGAATAGATGTCTTCATGAGTAATAATTTGAAATATAAAGAAACACGGAGTTATAAAACAGTGCAACTCCGTGTTTGACAAAATAAATAAATTAAATAAAAAAAGAGGCTGTTCTCACAGCCTCTTAAAACATTTTATACTTCAAAACTATCACATTCGCGGTATGCCTGTATCACCCGGGCTTCGCCCTCCTTGGTCCCTCTCTGGCTTATCCCGTGCTCCATGCACAGGGTTCCGTCGTATTTCTTGGTGTACAGATATTTAAAAATACTTTTGTAGTTGATCTCACCCGTGGTAGGCTCATTTCTTCCCGGATTATCTCCAAGATGGATTGCAGCTATCTCGCTCCATGCCATCTCAAGATTCGGTATCAGGTTACCCTCGCTTACCTGCTGATGGTAAAGATCATTGACTATCTTACAGGCAGGTGAGTTTACCGCCCTGCATATTGCATAGGCCTGCGGAATCCCTTTCAGAAACAATCCCGGATGATTGGTGTGATGATTCAGAGGCTCAAGAACCAGGGTAACACCTGCAGGTTCCATTATGTCGACGCAATAGCGCAGGTTGTCAATGGCATTGGCTGTCTGGTAATCCATGTGAAGTCTCATATCATAACGGCCAAGAACAATAAGTGCCTGTTTTGCCCCTGTCCTTTTGGATACTTCAACTCCCTCTTTCATCTGGGCGATCAGCATATCACGAACCTCCTGACTGTTAAGGACAAAATCCTGTTTGCCCGAATCGGCCCTGAGGACATAGGGTCCGATATCCATCCCAAGGCGGTTAAGTTCGTTCATGATCTTCTCCTGCACAGCAGGTTCCCTTCTCATGAGGTTGTTGTCAAAAACAGCCCTGAATCCCTGATCGTGGATGAATTTGATGTTATCAATGGGATCCTGTCCCGCGTGCTGCCGGAACATGCCCAAACCCGGGGCATATTTCAGCTTGAAGGGTGCAACGGCATCTGCCGCCCTAACCTGTCCGGAGGCTTTGGCAGAGCCTAAAATGGCAGGTGCTGCCAAGATCGCAGCACCTGTCGTAGCTTTTTTTATAAAATCTCTTCTCGAATTATTCATATTTGAGAAATCTTCATTTAGTTGCCTCTCTGCTACTTAGCTGCTGCAGCTGCAGCTGCTCTTCTTTTGGCCTGTTCGGCAAGCTGTTCGGGTGTCGGAGGCTGGTATGCTTCTCCTGCAATCGGAACTTCCTTGGGAATATTGACAGGACCCATGACGAACACATCCGGACCAAGCTTGAGGTCGGAGTTCATCATTTCCTCGTATGTAGTTTCTTTTCCTGTATAGGCTGAAACCCTTCCCATGATACCTACCATAGTCGAAATGGCTGTAGCCTCCAGTTCATTGAATACTTTCCCCGTACGGATCGTGGTGACAAGGTCGATGTGCTCCTGTACATAAGGATCGACACTTACACGTCTGGTGGGATTGCCGTCGGCATCGAGCGGATATTCGTATTTCCACAGTTCTGCTCCTGCCAGGTCAAGAATGGTGTTCTGACAGTTGGTTGAACCCTTGGTTCCCTGAAGCCTTTCGGAAACATTATTTGCACATCCGTTGATCTGGCGGCACATGCTGTGAATATGAACACCGTTCTCCATCACAAAATCTATGCTGAAGTTGTCATACTGGTCGCCTGTTACCCTGCGGAGGCGCGATCCCATACCAACTGCCTTGACCGGATATGCTCCGAAGAACCAATGGGCAACGTCGATGTTGTGAACATGCTGCTCAACGATATGATCGCCCGAAAGCCATGTCCAGTTAACCCAGTCGCGGATCATCCATTCCATTTCGCTCCATGACGGATTATTGTCGCGATGCCATAGCTTACCGCCGTTCCACCATATATTGCCGCCGACAAGCTCGCCTATCAGACCCTGCTGAACCTGCTGCCAGTTGGCAACATAGTCGCGCTGGTGACGACGCTGTGTTCCCGTTGCAATGCTAAGTCCCAGTCCTTCAGCCTTCTTGGCTGTTGCCATTACCGACCTTGCTCCTGTAGGATCAACTGCAACCGGTTTCTCGGCAAAGATATGCTTCTTGGCTGCCACCGCGGCTGCAAGATGCTCCGGACGGAAGAACGGAGGGGTTGCAAGAATAACAATGTCAACTCCCGAATCGATAACTTTCTGGTAAGCATCAAAACCTACAAAGCAATTCTCGGCCGGAACTTCCTGATTCTTCTCCTTGAGAATCCTTGCCTTGCAGCTGTCAACACGGTCCTGGAATGTGTCGCCAAGAGCGGTCACCTGAAGATTCGGACCGGCATTGAGAAAGTCGAGGGCTGCTCCGGTTCCGCGGCCGCCACAACCTATTATCCCTGCCTTGAGCACGGGACC
>JAXDBC010000058.1:0-17797 GCA_034679225.1 Bacteroidales bacterium
CAGGCTGCATTCTCCGGTGAAGACCATAGGTCCGATTTCGGCAGAGCCATGGATCTTTTCAACAAGGAAAAGTATGCACCTGCCATAAGGCTGTTCGATTCCTATATCAGGGATAATACGGACAACAGCAGCATCAGGGCAGATGAGGCTGAGTATTATGCAGCCCTTTCGGCGCTCCGGCTTTACAACCCCGATGCCGAATACAGGATGCTGGTCTATATGGCACGTCATCCCGAGAGTCCCCGTCTGAATGAGGGCAGGATTTCACTGGCGGATTATTTTTACCAGAACAAAAGCTACAGGAAGGCATCCGCCTATTATGAAACTGTAAACCGCTATGAACTGAGTGAGGAAAAACAGGCAGAGTACTATTTCAGGTACGGCTATTGCCTTTATGTAAAGGGCGATAAGGCCAAAGCGCTCACGATGTTTTCGGAAATAAAGGACAAGGATACCGAATATACGGCCCCGGCCATTTACTATTTCAGTCACATAGCTTATGAACAGGAGATGTATGAGACCGCTTATGAAGGTTTCAACAAGCTGAGGGGAGATGAGACATTCGGTTCGATAGTGCCTTTTTATATCACTCAGATACTCTATCTCAAAAAGGATTATGACGGCATACTGGAGATATCTCCCGAGCTGCTTGGTTCAGCGCCAAAGGAGAGGGCTATCGAAATGTACCGCTTCATCGGGGATGCATATTACAATAAGGGCAATTACACTGAAGCCCTGACTTACCTTGAGCAATACAACGCTGGTGCAAAAACGAGCGAGCGGGAAGATAAATACCAGCTTGGTTTTTGCTACTACAAAACAGGGAACTACGATCAGGCAATTAAAACCCTTCTAAGCGCTGGCGCCCGGAATGATATTCTGAGCCAGAACATCTGGTTTGTTCTTGGTGACAGTTATCTGAAGACAGGGGATAAGAAGAAGGCACAGTTTGCCTTCGGTCAGGCATCCAGGATGAGCTTTGACGATAAGCTTAAGGAAGAGTCGCTACTGGCATTTGGAAAGCTTACATATGAAACATCAACTTCTCCCTTCGGCGAAGCCATAGCTGCATTTCAGGAATACATTGAGCTGTATCCGAATTCACCAAGGATAGAGGAAGCATATAACTATCTGGTGTCTGCATTTACGGAGCTAAGGAACTATCAGGCAGCATTATCGGCCTTAGACAGAATAAAGAACAGGGACCCGCGGCTTGAAGCTGCCTTTCAGAGGGTGGCTTTTTACAGGGGGCTGGAGCTCTTCAACAACATGCAGATTGAACAATCAATTGACATGTTCGACAAATCGCTTCTCTATGAAAGGCACAACAGGGAACTGAGGGCAAGAGCAGTTTACTGGAGAGCCGAAGCAGAATACAGGACAGGAATGTATGAGGCGGCAAGGAATGATTACATAACCTTTATGGGAATCCCCGGAGCAATGAAGCTGCCGGAAGCATCGCTGTTGAGGTACAACCTCGGGTATGTCTATTACAACCTGAAGGATTACAATAAAGCTCTGACGGAATTCAGAACCTTTGAATCGGCATTTGCAGGGGTTAAGCCTGAGCTGCAGTATGACACGAGGCTCAGGATCGCTGATTGTTATTATATTAACACTAATTACAATCAGGCGATCAGCTATTACGATATGGTTATCTCATATGGAAAGGAAAATGCCGATTATGCCTTGTACCAGAAGGGTTTCTGCCTGGGCCTTACTAATAATAACAGGGGCAAGACCGAGATTCTTACACTTCTGACAACAAGATATCCCTCATCACCTTATGTGCCGAGCGCGATTTATGAAAGGGGCAGGGCATATCTTGTGCTGGAGGATTACCGCAGGGGTGAAGCCGACTTTGTAAACATAATAGCAAATTACCAGTCGAGTTCGTTTATTCCGCAGGCTATTGTCCAGCTCGGGCTGCTGTACTATAATCAGGGTCAAAATGAGAAGTCGGTGGCTCAGTTCAAAAAGGTGATTGAGAATTATCCTTCCACCCCGGAGGCCCGGTATGCAATGACCGGTCTGAAGAACGCCTACGTTGAGATGAATGATGTTGAAAGTTACTTCGCGTATGTGAGGAACCTTGGATACGGAGATGTAAGTGCAACGGAACGGGATTCACTTCTTTATGTTTCGGGTGAGAATCTTTACATAGCCGGTAATTGTACAAGGGCATCGGAGGTGTTCAGGAATTACCTTAAGGAATTCCGGAACGGAAGTTTCAGGCTCAACGCGCAGTTTTACCTGGCGGAATGCCTTAATTCGTCGGGAAAGAAGGATGAGGCTCTGGACTACTACAGGGAGGTAATAGAAACCCCGAACAACCAGTTCATGGAGCAGGCCTTGATTTCGGCATCGGCCATCCTGTACGCGGAAGAGGAGTATACTGATGCCTTTGCCTATTACGAGATGCTCGAAAAGATCACTGCAATCCCTGAGTTCAGACTGACTGCCATAAGGGGCCAGCTCAGGTCGGCTTACCAGGACGGAGATGCACAGAAGAGCATTCTTGTCTCAGACCGGATAAGAAAGGCTGCAAACATACCTGAAGAGCTAATGCGTGAGGCAGTTTTCATAAGCGCCAAGGCACACTACAGCCTGAACGAGTTTGATACGGCACTAAGGGATTTCAGGATAACTTCAGGTGAAGTCGTCAGTGCCGAAGGA
This sequence comes from Bacteroidales bacterium, assembly GCA_034679225.1. Classification (GTDB taxonomy): domain Bacteria; phylum Bacteroidota; class Bacteroidia; order Bacteroidales; family VadinHA17; genus LD21. Next base: position 2,677 of record JAXDBC010000058.1, read on the forward strand.
GCTGAATCAAAATACAGGGTTGCCGAGATCATGTTCAGAAATGGAAACGTCGATGAGTCGGAGAATATAGTGAATCAGTTCATAGCTCAGAATTCCCCGCATCCCTACTGGACAGCCAGAATGTTCCTGCTGCTCGCGGACATAAGCATAAGGAAAGGAGACACCCTTCAGGCCAGGGCGACACTTCAGAGCCTTCAGGAGTACTATACTGTCAGAGACGACGGTATACTGGATGAGGTAAAGGCCAAACTGGCTTCACTCGATAAGTGACAATATAATTATTGTAAAAAGAAAACAATCTGAGATGATAATAAAGAAAAGCATATTTGTCCTGATCCTGTCCCTGATAATCTGCGTCCCACTCCGGGCGCAGGAGCAGGATCTTAAAAGAGAAGTGACTCTTTACAATCCCTACAAGCCTTCTCTCTCGGATGCCAGGAAGCTTAGCTTTCTCCCTGATATAAATGACACCGCGAGTGTCAATCCCGTGTTTTCGTATGATGTCAATTCAGAAGCATTCAACCCAACCCATTCCATAAGCCCCATCAAGTCGGCTTCGCTTCTTTCCGATCCTCTTCCAAAGCTTTACAAAAGCTATGTCAGGCTGGGCCTTGGAAACAATTCAACGCCTCTTGCTGAACTTAGCATAAGCAATCACAGGTCGAAGAAGGGAGCTGCCGGGATTTATGCAAAGCACTATTCGTCGAATGGAAAGGTGCCGCTCGAGAATAAGCAGAAAGTGTATGCAGGATTCATGGACAATGATGCAACGGTGTACGGCAGGAAATTCTTCGATAAAAGTTACGTGGATCTCACTGCCGATTTCATGCAGAAAGTCAGGTATGCCTACGGCTACAATACCGAAACCCCATATGAATTCCTGAAGAAGAATATCAGGCTGAGCTATATCGATGCGGGCGCCAGCTTATCTTTTGTGTCCCTTAACCTCGATTCTGCCGATCTCTCGTACGATCTGGGAGTATCATACGATTATTTCCGCAACGCGGGCGAGGGCAATATGAATCATGTGGGATTCAACGGGAAGATGTCTGCCCTTTATAAAGGATTTTACCTGGGCGGAGGACTGGATATTGATCACTATACACTTTCAAAATCGCTTGGGATCGATCCCAAGTACATTCTTACATTTAGTCCTTTCGTGAAGAAAAGCACCGATCAGTGGAATTTTCACCTGGGAGCGGGGCTTTCGCTTGAAAAGAACCTTGACTCAAAAGTAAAGGCCTATTTACATCCCGATCTTGAATTCGGCTTCAGTGTTGTTCCACAGTATGTCAGGTTCTTTGCAGAACTGGGAGGAAGGCTGGAGAACAATGAACCTATGAATATTATCCGGGAGAATCCCTTCCTGGTTCCTGACGGATCCATTTACAGGATTCCCAATACAAACCATGCGATTGTCATTTCTGCAGGTCTGAAAGGAAACAGCGGAATCGGAGGCAATTATGTTCTGTCTGCTTCATATTCCATTGTCAACAAAATGATATTCTATTCAAATATAGTCTATCCTGACACGGCAGGAATGATTCAGAGAGGTAATTACTTCATGATTACACCGGATGATGCCGAAGTGTTTAATATTCATGGCGAACTCAGCGGAAAATTCTCCAAAAGAATGTCCTTCAATACCTCTGTCGATTACTATAAATACACCCTTTCGGCGAATCAGTATGCATGGAACAAGCCGGACTGGAAAGGCAGGATGGGGTTATTTTACAATCTCAGGGACAAGATCATTGCAGGAGCTGAGGTCACGGCGCTCGGAAGCAGGAAACTTATCGTGAGTCAGAGCCCTACGGGATGGATGACGCTTGCCCCAAGGGTGACGGAGCAACCGGTTCATGTTAACCTGGGCTTGTCGGCCGAGTACAGGTATACAAGGATCTTGTCATTCTGGGTCAAGGCCGACAACGTTTCGTGGAACAGGTACTATGAGTGGGCTTTCTATCCATCGCAGATGTTCAACATCATGGCCGGCTTCAGCTACAGTCTCTGAGAAGTCTTGTTTTTACAACTTACGAGGGAGTTTTTTAAGTTTTTTCAGTTATATCTTTAGCTGCCGGTACTGACTGTTTCATATTGATACTGACTGTTTAATTGCTGCCGGCATACATGTTTCACAGGATATCCGATTGTTAATTTCTTCTTCAAATTGTGGATTACTTTTAACTTGTTTTTAACTAAAAAATCCGTAAAAAGAGCTAATTTTGTCTCATTAATCAAATAACATAAAATCAGGTTATTAAGCATTGAAATATTAGTTAATTAAGGCATGTGTGTAAGTTATTACATGATGTTATTTAATGTATTTGGAAGATGAGTGAGATTGAAAAAAAATTGCAGGAAGACACTGATTACTCCGCCGGGAGTATACAGGTTCTGGAAGGTCTTGAAGCGGTAAGGAAGAGGCCTGCAATGTACATTGGCGACACAGGTATCAGGGGATTGCATCATCTTGTATATGAGGTTATTGATAATTCTATTGATGAAGCGCTTGCAGGCTATTGTACAAGGATTGATCTGGTAATTCATGAGGATGGGTCGCTCACCGTTACGGATGACGGCCGCGGAATACCGACCGACTATCATGAGAAGGAGAAGAAATCGGCGCTTGAGGTTGTTATGACCGTTCTTCATGCCGGCGGTAAATTTGACAAGGGATCGTACAAGGTTTCCGGAGGTCTTCATGGTGTAGGTGTGTCGTGCGTGTGCGCCTTATCGTCGGAGATGACTGCCACGGTAATGAGGGAAGGCAAGCTTTTCAGACAAAAGTATCAACGCGGCAAACCGGTAACCGGGGTTGAAGTTATCGGAGAAACAAATACTTCAGGTACCATTATTAACTTTAAGCCCGATCCTTTAATATTTCAGACTACCGTTTTCAATTTTGAAATACTTTCGACCAGGCTAAGGGAACTGGCCTTTTTGAACAAGGGAATTCTTTTAACAATTACTGATGAAAGGGAACTGGTTGAGAACGGGAACGGAGGAAAAATCCGCCGGGAGGAATTCAAGTCAGAGGAAGGTCTTAAGGAGTTTGTGGAGTATCTCGACGGCAACAGGGAGCGCTTGATAGAAAGGCCCATACATATAGTTTACGACAAGACGGAAATTCCCGTTGAGATAGCTCTCCAGTACAATAACTCGTTTTCGGAGAATGTCCATTCTTATGTAAACAATATCAATACAATTGAGGGAGGAACGCATCTGGCGGGATTCAAGAGAGGATTAACACGGACTCTCAAGAAATATGCTGATGATTCGGGAGCAACGGCAAAGCTGAAATTTGACATTAACGGTGACGATTTCAGGGAAGGACTGACGGCCATCATTTCGGTTAAGGTTGCAGAGCCTCAGTTTGAAGGTCAGACCAAGACCAAGCTGGGTAACACGGATGTAATGGGAGCAGTTGATGTAGCAGTAAGTATGATGCTTTCAAACTATCTGGAAGAGAATCCGAAGGATGCAAAAAGTATTGTTCAGAAGGTAATACTTGCAGCAACGGCACGGCATGCTGCCAGAAAAGCCAGGGAACTGGTTCAGCGCAAAACGGTTCTGTCGGGATCGGGATTACCTGGGAAACTGGCTGATTGTTCCGATCGTGATCCCGAGAAATGTGAGTTGTTCCTTGTTGAGGGTGATTCTGCAGGAGGAACGGCCAAGCAGGGCCGCGACCGCCGTTTCCAGGCAATACTTCCGCTGAGGGGTAAGATCCTGAACGTTGAAAAAGCAATGGAACACAGGATCTATGAAAGCGAGGAAATAAAGAATATTTTCACCGCTCTTGGAGTCAACATCGGTACCGAAGAGGACAGCAAGGCGCTCAATATTTCAGGACTGAGATATCACAAGATTATCTGCATGACTGACGCCGACGTTGACGGATCGCATATCGACACTCTCATCATGACCTTTTTCTTCAGGTACATGCAGGATCTGATCAAGGGAGGCTATCTGTACATTGCAATGCCTCCTCTTTACCTGGTCAAGAAAGGGAAGAATGAAAGGTATTGCTGGACGGAAGAGGAAAGGGAGGCCGCGGTGAAGGAATTCGGCATGGGAAAAGACGCTTCTGTAACTGTTCAGAGATACAAGGGTCTTGGTGAAATGAACGCTGAACAACTCTGGTCTACAACCATGAACCCTGAGACCCGGACAGTCAAGCAGGTTACCATCGACAGCGCGGCCGAGGCTGACAGGATATTTTCAATGCTCATGGGAGATGAAGTTCCTCCGCGCAGGGAGTTCATTGAAGCTCATGCAAAATACGCGAGAATAGACGCGTGACCGGGCACTGAAGTGTTCAGTGCTTTTCAATTATTTCGAGTAACAGCGCTTCGATGCCTGAAATGACAGCTTGTGTAGATCCCGAATAATTGTTGACCATTATGCTGAAGGCCATTTCCCTGCCCGACCCGGCAGTAAAATACCCGGCATAGCACCTTGTCCTGGTTATAGATCCGCTTTTTGCCTTAAGATTATTGCTGAATTCAGGCCGGCTGAAGGTATTTTTCAGCGTGCCTTCCCTCCCTGCTTCAGGAAGCGAATTTATGAAGGCTTCAGGATTAGCTGCCTTATTTTTCATATAAATCAAAAGACCTGTAAGACCCTTCGCGGTCACCGCGTTGAGCGGAGACAATCCGCTTCCGTCCTCAATGAAGAATCCCTTTGTATCCACACCTGCTTCATTCAGAAAACTGTAAATGACTTCTATGCCCGCTGATTTTGTCCCTATTCCCCTGAACTGAAGGCCCAGCTCTTTAAGAAAATGCTCGGCGTACAGGTTGACGCTTTCATGATTAAGTACTTCTGCAATGGCCTGCAGTGGAGGGGATTCCACTTCGGCAATGATGGAAATTTCTTCAGAAGCACGGTTTTCAATCCTGAATGTTGAGGCTTCCTGTCTGACCACAATACCTGCAGAATCGAGCATACGGTCAAAGAGCGAAGCTATCAGCAGGGGAGGGTCGGGAATAGAGGCTTTAAGGACGAAGTCATCCCTGTTTGCGGGGATTGTGCCTGCCATCCATCCGGATTTTCCATACGGTGTAGCAAAAACATAGCCCTTGTCGGAGTTTCCGTAAGCCTTTAGCTGGTTTGAGAGCTCATAGCGGCATATTGCAGGGTTATAAGCGGTGATTTCCGGAACTGAACCATCAGAGGAAGTTCTGAAATGAATTTTGAAAGTATTGTCGAAAAGTGACAATCCGAACACTCCCGCGCCGTAATAATTGCCGATATCTTCCCACAGCCACTTTGAAGGCACAGGCTGATAGTCGTACCTCGAATCGTCGCATATCACCCTGCCGTTTACTGTTTTGATGCCTGCCTCCTTCATCCTTTGTATCCAGGCTGAAAGGAAGTTTCCGTAATGTTCCCGGAAATTAGGGGATCCCAGGGCCGGATCGCCGCCACCCCTGATAACAATGTCGCCTGTAATCACTCCGGTGCTGTTATTCAGACTGCCCGTATAGCCCAGACCTGTTTTGAAATGATAGTGCGGACCAAGAAGTTCCAGGGCTGCTGCCGCTGTCACAATTTTCAGAACAGAGGCGGGCATCAGGCTTTCTCCCGGATTGTATTCCATTATGGTTCTTCCGTCAGCGGCATCAGCAATGCATACTGAAACGGAGGCTGCCGTATCGGACAGAAAAAATTTCAACGCCGTATTCTGAGCTTCAAGGGCAGGTGAAAAAAGCAGCAGCAGTAGTAATGTGAAGCAGTTTCTTAACATGGGGATCATGCTTTGTTCTGTTCAAGGGTTGACAGAAGGCCGCAGGCAGCGTTGATATCAATTCCCCTGCTGGCCCTGATAGTAGTTATGATGCCCTTTGCGCTCAGTGCATCCCTGAAGGCTATAGTTTCCGTTTCCCCGGGGCTGGAGAACTCCGATCCCGGCAATGGATGGAATCTAATAATATTAATTCTGCATCTGATACCATTAAGTATCCGGGCCAGTTCCCTTACATGGCGGGGAGTGTCGTTTATTCCCCTGAAGAGAATGTATTCGAAGGATACCCTTCGTTGCCTGTTGAAATCAAAGTTCCTTATTATGTTGAGGACTTCATCAACCGTGTTTGTCTTTTGAATGGGCATTAGCTTACGGCGTTCCTCGTCAAAGGGAGAATGAAGGCTTACAGCCAGACGGCAGCGGCTTTTTTCAAGAAAATCCTTCAGTTTGTCAAGGATTCCGACAGTACTCACAGTGATCCTTGTCGGGCTCCATCCGTAGCCCCAGTCGCTGGTAAGGATTTCCAGGCTTTTAAGAACCTCATCCAGGTTGTCGAGAGGTTCTCCCATTCCCATGTATACCATGTTAGTAATCTGCCTGTATTCCGGCAGGCTTCTGAACTGGTTGAGAATCTCATTTGATGAAAGGTTCCCCTGAAATCCCTGTCTGCCTGTCATGCAGAACACGCATCCCATCCTGCATCCGGCCTGGGATGACACGCAGATGGTAGACCTGTCCCTGTCGGGTATAAGGGCTGTTTCAATAAACTTTCCGTTCTGCACAGGGAAAAGGTATTTCCTTGTTCCGTCGGAACTGACTGAGGTCTTCAGGGGATCGGTCAATCCCATTTCATAATATTCCGAAAGCGCCTCTCTCATTCTTTTTGAGAGGTTTGTCATATCTTCAATCAACCTTATCTCCTTCCGGTAAAGCCAGTCAGCTATCTGTCTGGCGGTAAATCCGGGCATCCCTGTCCGCTTTGCAATGGCAATAAGCTCATTCAATGTTTTGCCGTAGAGTTTTTCCTTTTGCATAAGGCAGCCTGTTATTCGTCCGGATATTTTTTATGAATGATTATTCTGTTCCGCTTATCCGGGTCTTCGGATCTGCCGGAGCGCTGACAAAATGTCCTGACAGTGCCGAAGCAATGGCAGAAACCGTCGTGCCGTCGCCTAATGACAGGCTTTTATATTTGCCGTCTCTCTCTAATATCCTGTTGTAAAGGCGTTTGAGAATTAATGGATCTCCGGGATTAAAAAGGCTTTTTCTGTTGTCTATAATAATATTGACAGTATTTGTAAAATCTTTGTCCTTTCCCCGGGATTTGTTAAAAGGCGTTGTCATCAGTGTTAAATACTTGTTAAATATTTGTCAGTCATCAATAAACAACAAAAAAAAGCATAAAATTTGTTGAACGGAAATAAGCGAAATGCTTACAAATATATGAATCTTTTATAAAGGCATTTAATTTGAGTATAAGGATATGGAATTAATGGAAATATAATCAAAACACACGACAGATATGAAAATGAGATATTTATTAGGGAGTTTTATCATGGCGCTTCTTGGGGCCGCGATAGCTCTGTTTGCCTACACAAGGCTCGTTGAAAAGAAGACCGTTAATCAGATCATCGAACAAACCAGTCCGTATGACCGGAACGCGGAGGCTTTACTTACATCCTTATCGATGCAGGAAGGTCAGATTGATTTTACATATGCAGCTGAGATGACAGTTCACGCGGTTGTTCATGTCCGCACAAAGAGTATGGTTACCCCGAGGGCTTCAAATCCCTTCTTTGACTTTTTTTACGGCGACCGTTACTCGCCGCAGCCAAGGGAAGTGAAGGGTTATGGCTCAGGAGTCATTATATCGGAAGACGGTTATATCATTACCAACGATCATGTTATTGATGACGCTGAGAATGTTGAAGTAAGGCTAAATGACAAGAGGGTTTTCGAGGCCAGGATAATCGGGAAGGATCCCACTACCGATATTGCTTTGCTTAAGATTGATGCAAAGGGTTTGCCATTCATAAAGTACGGCGATTCCGACAAGCTGAGGTTGGGTGAATGGGTTCTTGCAGTGGGCAATCCGTTTTCGACCAGTGAGTTGGATCTGACATCCACGGTTACGGCAGGCATTGTGAGTGCAAAAGGCAGAAATCTCAACATTCTTGACAGCGAGCTGAGGATTGAATCATTCATTCAGACCGATGCTGCTCTCAATATGGGGAACAGCGGAGGAGCTCTCGTTGACACGAAGGGGCTGCTTGTTGGAATTACCTCTGCAATCGTATCGCCCAGCGGGGCTTATGCAGGGAATTCATTTGCAATTCCAATAACACTTGTAAGCAAGGTTGTTGAAGATCTTAAGCAGTATGGTGAAGTGCAGAGGGCGATAATCGGTGTAAATATTACCGAGGTTAGCCAGGAGGATGCTGAGAAGCTGAAGCTTCCCGGAGTTAGTGGCGCCCGTATCACCGGAGTTGTTCCCGACGGAGCCGCCGAGGCAGCCGGTCTGAAGGAAAATGACATCATTGTAAGTATTGATGGCAAGGAAGTAAATTCTCCCTCAGAGCTTCAGGAGTATGTGAGCAGGAAGCGTCCGGGAGAAAAGGCGAATATCACCTACTTCAGGAATGGGAAGAGGTCCACCATTACTATAACGATGAGGAATGTAGCCGGCAATACCGGTATTGTCACGCCTGGCATGGGCGCAGGTTCTACTGTATATGGAGCCCGTCTGGAATCGCTTGAGCCGGCTGATATGAAAAAGTATGATATTGACCATGGAGTTAAGGTCGCGGAAGTCAGCGACGGCAGATTCAAGGACCTGGGGATAAAGAAGGGTTATATCATCCTGAATGTAAACGGCAAGGATGTAAAATCTGCTTCTGATGTACGTCAGGCAACATCCGGCGGAAAAGACTTGAGATCCATTGAAGGTATCCAATCGAACGGTACTATATTCAGGTATTCATTCAGGAACTAAAGATAAACCATTATAACAAGTTGATGCACAGCGGCATGAACTTACAAACAGCCCCTGTGCATAACATTGTTATATTTCTTTGTTTAAGAACCAAAAAAGCAATAACTTTGCGAAAATTTTTTTGGAGGCATAATGAGACAGCTAAAGATTACCAAATCCATAACAAACAGGGAGAGTGCATCACTTGACAAGTACCTTCAGGAGATTGGTAAAGAGGAGTTGATATCGGTAGAAGAGGAGGTTGAACTTGCACAAAGGATCAAAAAAGGTGACCGGCTTGCTCTTGAAAAGCTTACCAAGGCTAACCTGAGATTTGTTGTTTCGGTAGCGAAGCAATATCAGAATCAGGGATTGAGTTTACCGGACCTTATAAATGAAGGTAATCTTGGATTGATCAAGGCTGCTGAGAAGTTTGATGAAACGAGAGGATTCAAGTTTATCTCGTACGCCGTGTGGTGGATCAGGCAGTCGATACTTCAGGCTTTAGCCGAGCAGTCGAGGATAGTGAGGCTTCCACTTAACCAGGTTGGTTCGCTGAATAAGATAAACAAGGCTTTTTCGAGGTTTGAACAGGAAAATGAAAGAACGCCCTCACCTGAGGAACTGGCTGAAGTTCTGGAGATTCCGAAGGAAAAAGTGACCGATACCCTCAAGGTATCAGGCCGTCATGTGTCAGTTGATGCTCCCTTTATTGAAGGCGAGGACAACAGTCTTCTTGATGTACTCACAAATACCGATTCACCTGTGGCCGACAAGCTTCTGATGGATGAGTCATTGTCGCGCGAAATTTACAGGGCTCTTGCCACGCTCACTGAACGCGAGAGGGATATAATCAGGTTTTTCTTTGGCATCGGGTGCCAGGAAATGACTCTTGAGGAGATTGGAGAGAAATTCGGTCTTACCCGCGAAAGAGTAAGGCAGATAAAGGAGAAAGCTATAAGAAGGTTAAGGCATACATCCAGAAGCAGATTGCTGAAGGGCTATCTTGGTTAGAACTTGTGGTTCATGGAATAATAAAGGGACGCCAGCGGGTAGTCCCTTTTTTTGTTTATAGCGGCACGCGGCTCTTCCCCCTGCGCCCTGCGCCCTGTGCCCTGTGCCCTGTGCCCTGCGCCCTGTGCCCTGTGCCCTGCGCCATGTGCTCTGTGCCCTGCGCCCTGTGCTATAAATTGCAAATTTTCATTTTAAAACTCAGCCGGTAACATGCCACTATAATCATAATTTTATTACGAGTAAATCTCACTTCATTTTTTTGGAAAAAGTATATGAAATCATCTGAGGATTGAGTATTTTTATAATTATATATGAACAATTGTCGTCAAGGGAGTTCTGAAAGTTAATAACTGCTAAAATGACGTAGAAATGAAGTATTTAGTATTATTTCTTTTCTTTTTTTCCAATACGTTTTCAGTCATCTCCTCATGTCCGTTTGTGGAGAATTGTGACTTTATTTCTATATCTGATAACGAACAGCAGATTCCATTCAGCTTTTTCAATCCCGTTCCTCCGGTGATCAGGACGACTGACAGGGCCGATCTTAGTTTCTCTGTCAATAATGCCATTGTTAATCAGTACAGGTACATGCTTGTGGTTCCGGATCCCGAGAAAATGGAAGTCAGCAGGTCGTTGCTGAACTGGTCGTCATGGAAGAATAATGCATTTACAGATATCATTATTACAAAATTATCACAGGAAGGGAAGTACACCCTGGTGATTGAGTACAGGGTTTATGGTTCTTTGGAGGCCAGAAGATTTGAAAGATCTTTCGAGGTGCAGAGTCCCTCAGCCGGATCTGCTGTAAAGGGAGGGAATACAGATGCAGGAACAAACACAGCAGCCGGAGAATCAACACTTGGCTCCGATCCGGAGGCTATGTTAGCCGAAGCCCTTGAGAAGAAGGACAAGGCCTTGCTGATGAAATCGCTTCAGGGCGGTGCCGGTTTGAACTTTAAGGGAGAATATGGCGGAAACATTTATCATTTACTTAATGACAGTCTTGTCGACAATCAGCTGATGGACATTCTTGGAGATAAGGGATTCGGGATAAACGAGAAAGACTCATTGGGGAATACTCCCCTCCATATTGCAGTGATGTCCAGGGAAAGAGAGTATACAAAGGCGCTTTTGAACCATAAAGCCAATCCCGACATACTGAACAATATTGAACTTGCCCCCCTGCACCTGGCTGCTTTTCTTAATGATGCTGAGGCTGCACGGGATATCCTGGACAAGGGAGCAGCTAAAATAGATATCATTGGTAACTCGGGATATACTCCTCTTCATATTGCTTCCCTTATGAATAATATCGAGGTGGTGAGGGATCTGGTAAATATCGGGGCAGAGACACGCATTAAAACAGTGCAGAAACTGAATTCCCGTCAAATTGCAGGCATACAGGATAATAAGATTGTAAAGAAAATCGTAGGATCAGATGGTCGGGCGAAGTTGAATAAGAATGAAATCTCCACGATTGGGAGTCTGACCCGTATGGACCAGGCTAAGCTGAATCCTCAGTTTGATGTTAATCTGCTATATAATAAGGAGCTGTTAAAAAAGAGAAAGCAAGCCAAAGTTGCCGGGATAATATCTGTTCCGGTATTCGCGGTGGGAACTGCCGGAGCTGTTTACTTCAGATCGGAAGCCAACAAGAATTATTCGGCATACAAGAATGCAGATACTATGGAACAGGCACGTCAATACTATGACAAGACGCTTGAACTTGATATGTATTCCTACATTTCAGGAGGTGTATCACTTACATCGCTGTTTGGAATAGTTTATTCAGCGATTAAAAAGGAGAATATCACGACCAGAATGAGGAAAACGCTTTACTAATAGGCTATTAGGACTTGAATATGACTGTTAAGTTACAACAAATTAGATTGATACGACCTGAAAAAATTCTCCTGTTATTGATAACTGCCATTTTTCTGATATCGGGCAGCAGCTGCAGGGAGGATTTCTTATGGGGTACCAGGGTAGGGGATCTGACTTATTCCGGTGAGGTAAAGCTGCTTGGAGAACAGGAGATGAGTCTGCTTTCGGAAGTCACTGATAATGGGATGGTTTTCAGCGGTTCCAATGCTGAACTTGCAGAACTGAATAATCAGAGTATAATCGTTGCCGGTGTCAGTGAAATAACACCATCAGGTCTGATCAGAAGGGTCACGGGTATCCGGACCGAAGAGAGTTCCCTGATACTTGAAACGGCGGAAGCGACTCTTACAGACGTTGTAAAGGAAGGTGTTATCAGCCTGAAGCTTAAGCTTCTTGAGAGGAATTTCTCGCTGAGATCGAGAATGGACGGTGTTCTTGTTACAGGTTCCGGAAAAGCCTTCGAGGGCCTTGCGGTAACACTTGACAATTTTGAGCTGTTCAGGGATGGGACAAGGCGGGCTTCCGTTAACGGGGCAATAGGAATCAGTCCGGAGATTGACCTCACAATACATATTAGCTCCAGCAGGATAACTGAGATCAGGGCTGTAACGACGCTGAACAAGGTTGATGAGATAACTGTTTCTTCAAATGGCGCCTTCAGTGGCGGACGCCGTCATGTTGCCGCTGAATTCGTTCATGCTCCAATAACAGTCGACGGTCTGGTGTTTACTCCTGAGGTAAGGATAATATGCGGCTTTTCAGGAATTGTATCCGGAGCCGTGACATCAGGAGTGAGGCAGGACAGGGTCATTACTTCTGAACTCCATTATGATAATTCCGAATGGTCGGCAATTCCTCCTGTCGCTTCCGGAGTATTTGATTTTTCCGTACCCAGTATCTCGGAGAACTCTGACCTGAAGGTTTATTCGGGACCTGAGATCACGATCAATCTTTTTGGTAAACCCCTGGAGATAGTGGAAGCTACCGGTTATTATCTTCTTGAAGCCAGAAAATCAGCTTCACCCATGTGGAGGCTGCTTATTGGCAGTGAAGGACATAACTCCATGGAATCCTTGTTTCTGGGACTGGATGAGGATTATTCATCTGAGATTGAAATCGCCGAGGAGGAGATTGCCAATGCTGATGACGTGAAATAATCCGGATCGTGCAGTCTATATTGATGATCAGAGTTTGATCAGCTGTAATGCCTTATGGCCATTTTCGCCTGATATGAGCATCAGGTACTGTCCGGAAGGCACGGTTGCCAGATCAAGTTCTATTGTCTGATCAGCCTGAATGTCATTATACTCTTCAGTTTTTACCGGGATTCCCTGAAAACTCATTATTGATATCCTTATTTTGCCCTTATGTTCTTCTGCAAACCGCAGGAGAGTCTTGTCTCCGGCGGGATTAGGGTATAATTCTGTTTTCCCGAAACCGCTAAGACTAATTTGGGACACCCTGGCTCTCTGCCTTATAATAATCCGCATCTGAGCGCCCATGGCTGTGGTGACATGAAGCGGATCTTCCTTATCAACAACAGAAATATTGTCCATATAGTTTAATCTCAGGCGGGTATCGCTTTCCTTCACCGCGCTGAACCATAGTGAGTTTTCTGCAACTGTCCAATCCGCGTTGGCACTCACCGTTATTACAAGTGATCCGCCATCGGAATTTTCAAGGTCTAGAACATCGTTGTTGTTCAGGGCTGTTCCTGATGGTCCGGTAAGGGAAAGCAGCCTGGGTATCTGGCTGAAATTAGCCCGCAGGTTTCTGTTTCCCGTTGCCGTGAAAACATAGTTGGCTGTTCTCGAAACTTCCGTACCGTTTTCTGTCCAGTTAGTGAACTGATAGCCTGATGCCGGTGTAGCTCTTACAGTCACTGTTGCTCCGTGGTCAAATGATCCGCCTCCTGTTGCAGTTCCTGTTCCTGCCGGGTTTACAGAAGTGGTGATTGTATAGCTGGCTACGGCAAAATTGGCAACCAGTGTCGTGTTTCCTGTGACAGTGAATGAGTAATTAGCTGATGTCGAGACGATTGCACCGTTCCTGGTCCAGTTGACAAAACGGTATCCTGTTGCCGGTGTAGCAATTATATTTGCTGTTGATCCTGATCCGTATGGTCCTGCTCCGTTTGTAGTTCCTCCGGATGTCGGTGAGGAGGTAATAGAAACGTTGTAAACTATCTGGCTGAAATTGGCAACAAAAGTTCTGTCAGCAGTAACCGTGAATGTATAGTTAGGGTTTGCTGAGACGAAAGATCCTCCTTCTGTCCAGTTGACAAACGAATATCCTGCTGATGGGTTCGCGCTAACTGTTGCCTGTGATCCGTGGGTAAAGTCTCCGCCTCCAGTTGCAGTTCCGCCTGAAGTTGGACTGTTTGAAACACTGACCCTATACGAGTTCAGGCTGTAGTTTGCCTGAAAGCTCCTGTTTGAATTTACCGTGAATGTATAGTTAGGGTTTGTTGAGACAAAAGATCCACCTTCAGTCCAGTTGACAAAAGAATATCCTGCTGAGGGGCTGGCTGTAATTGTTGCCTGTGACCCATGGGTATAGTTTCCTCCTCCTGTTGCCGTACCGCCGGAGGTTGGACTGTTTGAAACACTGACCGTATATGTGTTCTGGCTGAAGTTTGCCTGAAAGTTCCTGTTTGAGTTTACCGTGAATGTATAGGTAGCATTTGTTGAGATAATTGATCCACCTTCAGTCCAGTTGACAAACGCGTATCCTGCTGCCGGGCTGGCAGTAATTGTTGCCTGTGATCCGTGGGCATAGTTTCCTCCTCCTGTTGCCGTACCGCCGGAACTTGGACTGTTAGAAACACTTACGGTATATGTGTTCTGGCTGTAGTTTGCCTGCAGGCTCCTGTTCGAGTTTACTGTGAATGTGTAGCTGGCATTTGTTGAGACAACAGATCCTCCTTCAGTCCAGTTGACAAACACGTATCCTGCTGAGGGACTGGCTGTAATTGTTGCCTGTGATCCGTGGGCATAGTTTCCTCCTCCTGTTGCCGTACCGCCGGAGGTTGGACTGTTTGAAACACTTACGGTATATGTGTTCTGGCTGTAGTTTGCCTGGAAGCTCCTGTTTGAATTTACCGTGAATGTATAGCTGGCGTTTGTTGAGATAATTGATCCACCTTCGGTCCAGTTGACAAACGCGTATCCTGCTGCCGGACTGGCTGTAATTGTTGCCTGTGCCCCGTGGTTATAGTTTCCTCCTCCTGTTGCCGTACCGCCGGAAGATGGACTGTTTGAAACACTTACGGTATATGTGTTCTGGCTGAAGTTTGCCTGGAAGCTCCTGTTTGAATTAACTGTGAATGTATAGCTGGCGTTTGTTGAGATAACAGATCCTCCTTCAGTCCAGTTGACAAACACGTATCCTGCTGAGGGATTGGCTGTAATTGTTGCCTGTGCCCCGTGGTTATAGTTTCCTCCTCCTGTAGCCGTACCGCCGGAAGATAGACTGTTTGAAACACTTACGGTATATGTGTTCTG
>JAXDBC010000059.1:0-13665 GCA_034679225.1 Bacteroidales bacterium
AAGAAATTTGGATATATTATAATGATGCGGATGGGAATCAGCAGAAGTTGCAATACACACAGGGCATGAAATATCAAGGAGATAATGCTTTTGTTTCATCATCAATTACTGCTTTAAATCAAATGAATAGTACCAAAATTGGCGGACAGGTTTTAGGAGAATTAGTTGGGTCAAAGAATCAATTTAACTTTACAAATATATTCGCAAAAGATGAAGATGGTAATGACGTAAAAGACGCTCTTTCTTTTGCGAAATCAGACAATGGAGGAGGAGAAATACATGCTGGAGCTTTATTGGGGGATAAAATGCAAGAGGGACAAAAGCTTGAAACTACAGCCCATGAATTATTCCATGGATATCAATCCGAAAAAGGACAGACATCAAATGGTAGTTTAGCAACTGTAAATAATGAAGTTGGAGCATATTTATTTGGACGAGCTGTTTATTATTCTTACAATCAAGATAAAGCGTTTGGTATGATGCCTTGGGGTAACGGAACTCAAGCGGGTGATGTTTATGAGAATGCTATGAATTCCCTCATTTGGGCTCCATCCTTTAATTACAGTCAGTACAGTACCGCTGTAAGTAATTTTAAGGCTGGCAGTAGCGTGAATGTAAGTAAAACAGGTGTTCCAGGACAGGGATTGTATAGGAACTTCAAGACCAATACAACTCTTACTAATCCATTAATTAGCAACTTTTTTCCCTTGGTGCGATGAGAAAGCTATTTTATATATTGGCTATTGCGTTATTTCTAATAAGCAGTTGTAAAAGTTCCTCACAGGTAAATACTAAGAAGGAAGTTATTGTTGACCCTGTTGCGCCTTCTCCTTATGAGATAGAATATAAATCAACTGTGGTATTGCCAGATAGTTTGGGGGGTAGCAGATATAAAGGTTTAGCTGCAATAGAAGGTAGAATTAATGATGATTTGAAAATAGAAGGCATTAAAATAATGAAGTTACAGTTATATACGACAGAAAGGGATACAGTCATTAATTACTATTTTGGAGAGGATAGTTTATCTTTAAAAAGTATATATCCGTCAGATGTATGCGTTTATTTGCCTTTTTTTGAAGATTTTGTTAAAACTGTAATGGTTAAGAAACGAGAAGGGATATCAAACAAAAATATGAATCAAGTAACACTAATGCTACGTTTTAAATAAATCGATTATCAGTGAAAAGCCCGGTATTGTCTGGGCTTTTTTGAATCTTTAGAATACTTTGTGTAAACGCCTGTATTCAAATTCTGCATCTGTCTTCAAATTTAATCAAAAATTGCTGTAGGATCATACCCAGTCCCGGATGGGCAAGGTCCATTTTTTCGGTAGTGTTCCAATTAGTGTGTCTGGTGTAGCAGGTTTTCATCGAAGTTTTACAGGATCGGTTTTTATTTTATAGCGCGGCGATATTTTTAAGCTTCACGCTTTTAATCAGCCCATCGATAGCATAAAAGGGTATGATTTTTATCTTCCTTTTCCATCTTTGCTATATCGTTAAGACGCTTAGATGAAAAACAGTCTCATGCACCTGGTCAGGGTACCGAGGCAGATAAACCCGAAAGTCCGCGGCTGCAGGCATATCCGTCAGAGCGTGATCACTCTGTGGCTTAAGAGGTGTGATCTGAGGACAGTTTAGTACATGGCCGGCCACAAGCGGATCAGCTCGACGGAGCGCTACCAGGTGGGATATCTTGAAGATCTGCAGGAGTCTATAAACAAGTGTCTCCCGCTGATATGAAATGGAGGTCACAAAATGTGACCACGAATAAAATATTAGATTTGTAATAAGAAACAGAAAAATGAAAAAAGCATTAACACCTTCATTTGAAAACTTTTATGATAAGATAAAGGAGATTCTTGAATCGGCCCGGAACAGGTCATATATGGCTGTTAACTTCGAGATGGTACAAGCTTACTGGAATATAGGACGGTCAATCGTTGAAGAAGAACAGGCAGGCAGGGAGCGGGCAGAATACGGGAAGTATCTTTTATCAAATTTATCCATCAGGCTTACAGCAGAATATGGTAGAGGTTTTGACTATCGGAACCTTGCGTATATGAGGCAGTTTTATCAGACCTTCCCAAATATGAACGCGCTGCGTTCAGAATTATCCTGGACACATTACAGAATACTTATACGTGTTGATAGAGAACAGGCCCGGGAGTTTTACCTGCAGGAATGCATTGAAGGCAATTGGAGTACACGTCAATTGGAGAGACAGATAAACAGTCTTTATTTTGATCGAATACTGATGAGCAGCAAGAAAGGACGGCAACTTGTAAAAAAGGAGGCTGATGACAAAAAGGAAGTCATGCAACCTGGACACATCATAAAAGATCCTTATGTTCTCGAGTTCCTGAACCTGAACCCCAACGCGAGTTTTTATGAAAGGGAAATAGAGCAGGCTCTTATCGATAGGCTACAGGGGTTCCTGCTGGAACTTGGCAAAGGCTTTTCTTTTGTAAGCAGACAGTACAGGATATCTGCAGAGGACAGTCATTTTTATGTAGACCTGGTATTTTACAATTATATCCTGAAATGTTTTTTGCTTATTGATCTGAAAACCGGGGAGCTGACACATCAGGATATCGGGCAAATGGATTTTTATGTCAGATACTTTGAGGACCAGGTAAGACAGGAATCTGATAACCCCACCATAGGCCTTATACTCTGTACAAAAAAGAATAAAACAATAGTCAAATACAGTCTTTTAAGTGAAAGCAAACAAATCTTTGCTTCAAAATACAAGCTTTACTTACCAAGTGAAAAGGAGCTGCAGCAGGAGATCACCAGGGAACGGCAGGTTATAGAGCAGGAAAAAGGGCTGCATGACACAAGGCGCAGGACGCAAGACGCAAGGCCAACATGCTGAAACCCTTGAACTTTGAACCTCGAAATTTAAATTGAACTACGCTAAACGCTTCACTTTCAACTTTTTACTTTCAACTTTCACCTGCAGACCGGAGTCAACCCCTCCAGGGTTGCACCTGGTATGGGGCATTATTCCCCAGGGGCGGTACCCGGGCTATTGGATGGTGACACCTCCGGTGTCAGTAATCGCAAAATAACCTCAGTCTTGAGGGTAAGACTTCCAATAGCCACTATGCCAGATGACGATGATGCCATAATGTCAACCAGCCTGGAGGGCTGGCCATCCAGTAGCCCCGGTTTCGCCCGGGGAAAAGGGCAGTAGCATTGGGGTCCAACCTGGAAGGGGTGGCCGTCAGCAATTTCCCCAGGGGTAATACGGGTGGCGCATGTTCATTAGGAGAACCCAGCGCACCGCGTGCCGTTCCGTTATAACAATGTTATAACATATTCCGGGCTTTATTCCTGAAAGCTAAATACATAGGAAGAGACCACAAGACCGCGAGACCGCGGTGCCGCTCGCCGCGTACCGTTCTTCAGACGATATGCCACGATCAGTAATCATTTTACAAATTTCTGCTATCTTTGCAGCCTTTCATTACCGGGGAAATGTCAACATTTTTATTCGACAGCATAGTATTCGGACCTGTAAAGAGCAGAAGGCTCGGGGTATCTCTTGGGATCAACCTGCTGCCGCTGAACCGGAAGGTTTGCAATTTCAACTGCATTTACTGTGAATGCGGCTGGACTCCGGAAGCAAATCCCGGCAACACTTCCTTCTCGCTGCCTTCAAGGACGGAGGTGTACATAGCGCTTGAAAACAAACTTGCTGAAATGAAGATCAAAGGCCTGGCGCCTGATGTGATCACGTTTGCAGGAAACGGAGAACCGACACTTCATCCTGAATTCCCGGGGATTATCGACGATTCTATCGAGTTGCGGAACAGGTATTTCCCCGAGGCAGGAATAGCAGTGCTTTCAAATTCAACCAGGATAAGCATCCCTGAGATCAGGGAAGCCCTGCTTAAAACCGACCAGAACATTCTAAAACTCGACTCGGCATTTGACTTCACGGTCAGGATCCACAACCAGCCCTCTGTAAATGTTAAAGTCAGGGAGCTCATCGCGGATCTTCAAAAGTTCAGGGGCCGTCTTATAATCCAGACACTCTTCCTAAGAGGATCCTACAAGGGCAACATGATCGACAACACCACTCCGGAAGAAATTGAGGCATGGCTGAAGACTCTGGATCTTATCAGGCCGGAAGAGGTGATGATCTATACCATCTCCAGGGACACACCCGCGGGCGAGGACCTGAAAAAAGTGCCTCTGGCCGATCTCAACCGGATAGCCGGCCAGGTAAGGAGGCTGGGAATAAAAACCCAAGTATCTGATTAGTTTGGATAAAAAAAAGAATATACTGATTTGTCCGCTCGAATGGGGACTGGGTCATGCCGGACGCATGATACCTCTTGCAAAGGAGCTTCAGAAGCGTAATAACAATGTTATAACGGCATGTGGAAAGGCTCATCAGGAACTATTCAGGCGTGAATTGCCGGGTGCCACTTACATCAGCTTTTCCGGATTCAGGCCGGGCTATTCCAGGGTCATCCCCCAGTACATATTTATTCTTCTCAAGCTGCCCATTCTTTTTTACCATATTGTTGTTGAGCATTTCCGCTTACAACGGATTATCCGCAGGCACAATATCGACATCGTGATAAGTGACAACCGTTTCGGCCTGTGGAGCAGAAAGGTCAAAAGCGTTTATGTCACTCATATGCCTGTCATTCCCCTTCCCGACAGGCTCAGGCACCTGGAGTGGATAGGAGTGATGTTTCACAGGTTCTTCATAAAAAGGTATTCGCTTTGTCTTATTCCCGATCTACCAGGGAAGATCAACCTGTCGGGACGCCTCACACACGGGCTGAAACTCCCTTCCAACGTCAGGTTCATTGGCATACTGTCGAGGTTTTCGGGAATGGACCGGGTGGAAACGAATAAATTCAATTATCCTCATCACACAGTGGTATTGTCTGGTCCGGAACCGCAGAGAAGCATACTCAGGAAGAAACTCATCGCGGCTCTGCGGCACGGGGATACGAAGACAGTGGTGCTTGAAGGGAGACCCGGACCTGAGACAAAGTGCACTGAAAACGGAAAAATAATCTCTTACAATCACCTGACAACCGCGGAGATGATGGATGTTCTTCTCTCGAGTTCCAGCATCATTACCCGCTCGGGCTATTCCTCGATAATGGAGCTGATAAGTCTCAGGTGCAGCGCCATGCTTATCCCGACTCCCGGTCAGACCGAACAGGAGTATCTCGCGGAATACCTGTCGTACAAGGGATGGTTTCTCAGCATACCCCAGCGGGAGATCGGCAAATTGTTAACACTCTGCAACCCCGAACCTTCATGGCCTTCCATGATAATTGATGAGAGTCGTGCTCTGCTCGAAAAAGCGCTCGATGAAATACTAGATCAGTAGAATAAACATTGTCACTACAGTTAAACCGGTAAAGTAACCCACCCATACCTGTAATGGATTGTGGGTATCGAGCCTGAGCCTTGCCGACATGATAACACCGCTCAGGAGTATCACGGTAACAATAAGCAATGGCAGAGGGGTGAACATCTTGACCCACAGCAATAAAACTGTTGCCGTAAGTGCTCCGGCCCCTACGGCATGAATGGATATCTTCCACCAGAAATTGATCATTGACACCACAATCGACAACACGGCCGTGGCAAAGATGAACGATTTCAGAAAAAAAGGTATCTGGTACCTGAGAACTATGAATGAAGTTGTGAAATACAGGATCGAGGCTGTCAGCATGGGAATAATGCGTTCGCTTCTATCTTCGAGGTAAAACGAGCTGATGAGATTTCTTAACCTCAGGAAGGGAAGCAGGAGAAGCGGGATCAGTACATTGTTCAAAAGCAGGATAGTGAAAAGAATCCTTTTGACTGCCGGAGGAAGGTAACTCAGAAATGTAGGTGCCGACAGCAGAATAGTCAGACCGTACAGCGGCATGAACAAGGGATGAAAAACAAACGAAATAATCCTGGCCAGCCTTTCACTTAAATTGATATTGCCTTCGTTATTCATCCGCGCTGTTGAATAAATCAGATTTCCCTCCTGAGCCTGGCTACCGGTATGTTAAGCTGTTCGCGGTATTTTGCCACTGTCCTCCGTGCTATCTGGTATCCCTTCTCCTGAAGTATCTCGGTAAGTCTTTCATCGGTCAGCGGCCGTCTTTTTTCCTCGTTTTCAATGCATTCCTGAAGGATACTCTTTATTTCCCTGGTTGATACCTCCTCGCCGCTGTCGGTCTGGAGCCCTTCCGAGAAGAAATATTTAAGCGGAAGAATCCCGAAATGTGTTTGTATGTATTTGCTGTTGGCAACTCTGGAGACGGTTGAGATATCGAGCCCGGTCATTTCAGCGACATCCTTGAGGATCATGGGCTTGAGTTTTACCTCATCGCCGTCGGTAAAATATTCCTCCTGGTATTTCAGGATGGCGTTCATGGTAAGAAGAAGGGTGTTCTGCCTTTGCCTGATGGCATCGATGAACCACCTGGCCGAATCGATTTTCTGTTTAACAAACATAACCGCCTCCTTCATTTCTTTCTTCTGGCTCTTGTCCCTCACGTACGATTTCAGCATCTCGTTGTATTCCGAGTTAAGCCTCAGTTCCGGAAGATTTTTCGAATTAAGGTGAAGGTCGAAACCTTCTTCCGTATGCTCGAGGATAAAGTCGGGTATGATTGGCTGGGAGATTCTGCTTATGGAATCGCTGAAAAGGCTTCCAGGTTTGGGATTAAGCTTAAGTATTTCTTCGATGGCAGCTTTCAGTTCACTTTCGGTGATACCCATTTTTGAGGTTATCTTGTCGTAATGCCTCTTGCTGAATTCATCAAAGTAAAGATCAATGACGGTGTAAGCCGTTTTTAGCGAATCCTGTGTCCTGTCCTTTATTGCAAGCTGTATCAGCAGGCATTCCCTGAGGGTCCTTGACCCTACTCCCGGAGGGTCAAGATCCTGAATGACTTCAAGGACTTCTTCTAATTCCTTCTCGTCGGTTGTCACGTTTTGAAGGAAAGCCAGGTCGTCGACAATATTTTCAAGCTCACGCCGCAGGTAGCCGTCCTCGTCTATATTCCCGAGAATGTATTCACCCAGCACCTTTTGCTTTTCCGTGAGCTCCCTGAGGTTTAGCTGTGCCATAAGGTGTTCCTGGAATGTCGATCCGACCGAGAACGGTATTTCGTTTCTTTTCTCGTCTTCCTTGCTGTAGTTGTTTGCATGAAGCCTGTAATCCGGGATCTCGTCTTCCTCTATATAGTCGTCGAGCGTGAATTCCTCCTGATCCTTGTCGTCGTTCTCGTAGTCTTCATCTTCGGCCTCCATGCCTGTAATTTCCTCATCCTCCTCAGGGCCTTCCTCAAGGGCAGGGTTCTCCTCCAGTTCCTTCTTGATCCTCTGTTCGATCTGAAGTGTAGGTATCTCGAGCAGCTTGATCATCTGTATCTGCTGTGGAGACAGTTTCTGGAGAAGTTTTTGCTGTAGTTTCTGCTTTAGCATACCTGTCCTCTAATGTTTACTGAAGCTTTTAAAGTTAGAATTCCGCATTCTTTGGTGTTCTTGGAAACGGAATAACATCCCTTATATTTGCCATACCGGTCATAAATAACATCATCCTTTCGAATCCAAGTCCGAATCCGCTGTGAGGTGCTGTCCCGAATTTTCTTGTCTCGAGGTACCACCAAAGGTCTTCCTCTGGAAGTCCCAGTTCCCGTATCCTGCTTACAAGTTTTCCGTGATCCTCTTCCCTCTGCGATCCGCCTATTATCTCTCCTATCCCGGGGAAAAGCACATCCATGGCCTTGACCGTTTTTCCGTCGTCATTCAGTTTCATATAGAATGCCTTTATCTCCTTCGGGTAATTTATCAGGATCACCGGTCTTTTGAAATGTTCCTCAACAAGATATCTTTCGTGTTCTGCCTGCAGGTCCCTTCCCCAGCCGACCGGGAAATCCCATTTTTTTGATGCCGAGCTTAGTATATCGACAGCCTCCGTATAAGTAAGCCTTACAAATTCATTGGAAACCACGAAGTTGAGTCTTTCAAGAAGGTTCTTGTCTATCAAGTTGTTCAGGAACTTCAGGTCGTCGCTGCAGTTGTCGAGGGCATACCTGATCAGGTATTTCAGGAAGTTCTCTGCAAGGTCCATAGTGTCCTTGAGGTCGTAAAATGCCATTTCGGGTTCTATCATCCAGAATTCGGCAAGATGCCTGGGGGTATTTGAGTTCTCGGCCCTGAAAGTGGGGCCGAAGGTGTATATCTCCCCCAGGGCAAGAGCGCCAAGTTCACCTTCGAGCTGACCCGACACTGTAAGGTTTGTGGCTCTTCCAAAGAAATCCTGGGTGTAGTCAATTTCTCCATGTTCATTGCGGGGTGGATTACCGGGTTCGAGGGTTGTAACCTGGAACATCTCGCCTGCTCCCTCGGCATCGCTTGCAGTAATAATTGGAGTATGAAGATAATAGAAGCCTTTATCGTTAAAATACTTATGTATCGCGAAAGCCATCGCGTGCCTTATTCTGAAGACAGCACCGAAAGTGTTGGTCCTGAAACGCAGATGGGCATGCTCCCTGAGGAACTCCATCGAGTGACCCTTTTTCTGAAGAGGATAGGTTTCGGCATCACATTTCCCGTACAGTTCGATGGAAGTCGCGTTTATCTCCACGTTCTGACCCTGTCCCTGCGATTCCACCAGTTTGCCGGTCACGGCAATGCAGGCTCCGGTTGAGATATCCCTGAGCTGGTGTTCATCGAAACGCGACATGTCGGCCACCACCTGTATGTTGTTTATTGTTGATCCGTCGTTGAGGGCAATGAATGAGATGTTCCTGCTTCCCCTTCTTGTCCTTACCCAACCCTTTACCAGAACTTCTTCCCCCGTAACAGGATACGAAAGAATCTCCTTTACCTTTTTCCTTTCCATATTAGAATTTGAATATCAGAAAATTTCCCCCGCAAAAATAATAAATTGTTGAGCTTAAATACCCATATCATGTTCATAATTTTATCAAGTGACTTCCTGTTAATGAGATAATTTGACTAAAATGATAATATTTCCGTTCGAATTGAGTTTTATGATAGGCTGAAATATGAAGATTTACACGACCTTTCAGGAAAATGAATAACTTTGGACATCTAACAGTTAACCGTTCATCAATATGGAAGATAAAAAGAAACTCGTAGTACCATGGGATTTTACTGAAGTTGCGGAATCAGCTTTAGCCCATGCTGTTAAAATAGGACGCCAGTTAGGGTCTGATATCTGCCTTCTTCACGTGGTGGATGCAGGTATCAAGACGAGGGAGGAAGGACAGGTAAAAAGTCACCTGAAACATATTGCTGATGAGAATGCGGCGAAATACAACATTACCATAACGCCGGAAGTGGTAAGGGGAAGCATCTTTTCAGCCATTGCCGAATATGCCAATGACGAAGAAAAGGACGTCAGCCTCGTCGTGATGGGAACGCACGGCATGAAAGGCATGCAGAAGCTTACAGGAAGCTGGGCTCTAAAGGTCATCATAAAATCGAAAGTACCCTTTATTGTTGTTCAGGATCCTCCCGTTGACCAGAACAGATATCACAACATCGTTTTCCCCATTGATTTCAGGACCGAGGACAAGGAAAAGATGGGAATGGCGATCTTCATGGGCAAATATTTTGATTCAAAGATCCATATCCTGAAAGACACGCCTGCTGACAAAGGACTGGCTGCAAAGATTAACAAGAACCTGAATTTCTCAGTCAAATACCTGATGCAGAACAATGTTGAATATGAGATTCATGAGATAGAACGTGGTAAGAGGGCACAGAGGACCATCGACTTTGCCAACAAGATCAATGCCGACCTCATTCTCATAGTAACCACGAAGAGTCCGACCTTTGCGGATTATATGCTTGGTGCTTCGGAACAGGAGATCATTGCCAACAGCTCGAGGATCCCTGTTTGCTGCGTCAATCCGAAAGCATCATTCACGAGTACTTCGCAGTTCATGGGAGGCGGCTGGAGGGCTTAGAGCCAGGTTGCAGCGGGAAAGCAATAACACTTAGTTACTATTCATGTCAATTGTAGTACAGGGAGTTACAAAGCTCTATGGAAGTCAGAAAGCTCTCGACAATGTATCCTTCGAAATAAAGACCGGCGAGATCGTCGGCTTTCTCGGTCCGAACGGCGCCGGCAAGTCGACCATGATGAAAATCATCACGGGTTTCATGCCTCCCTCTTCCGGAAAAGTGTATGTCAACGGTATAGACACTTCCGTTGGATCGATAGAGATAAAGAGAGACATAGGATATCTTCCCGAAAACAATCCCCTATATCCAGAGATGTATGTAAGGGAGTATCTTCAGTTCGCTGCTTCGTTGTACAAGTCCGGTATCTCCGTCAGGGAACAGATTGACAAAATAATTAATATAACCGGGCTGGAACCTGAGCAGAAGAAGAAAATAGGGTCTCTCTCCAAGGGTTACCGACAGAGGGTCGGGCTGGCACAGGCCCTGATCCATGATCCGGATGTACTCATTCTCGATGAAGCCACCACCGGACTTGATCCCAATCAGATAGTTGAGATAAGGAATCTGATCCTTGATGCCGGGCGTGAAAAGACTGTAATGCTTTCCACACATATAATGCAGGAAGTGGAAGCCATATGCGACAGGGTAATAATAATTGACAAGGGAGTCATCGTTGCCGATGAGGCAAAGAGCGACATCTATTCAAAGATCAACAGTTCTCGGCAAACCGTTCTCGTCGAGTTCGACAGGGATCCTGAAGAAGCCATGCTAAGCGCGATACCGGGTGCAGATTCCTTCAGAAAGGCAAAGGACCGTATCTGGATCATCGAAGCCGGGGGCGAAGAGGACATCCGTCCGGCAATATTCTCATTTGCAGTTAATAATGAGCTTACTGTCTTATCGCTCCAGAAGCAGGAGTCCAATCTGGAAGAGGTTTTCAGGATGCTGACGACATAAGGACAGCAAGGTCTTGCAGTCGTGCGGTCGGGCTTTATTTCTGACAGCTAAATACATAGGAAGGGACCACAAGACTTTTTCCACCCTTGCAGGAAATTCTTGTTTTTCTTGCTTCTTTTTCTTTCCTTTGATCCCTAAGAATCTGGTGGAGAAATTTGAGCTGATTGCGACCACGGGAAAAAATGCTAAAATGCCTCTGATTCCGTCATTCCAGTCAACCATAGTTCCCATCATTTTCTGATTAGTTAACAAAACTATTTACTTATGGGTTATCTATTTACATCCGAATCAGTTTCGGAAGGGCACCCCGACAAGGTTGCCGACCAGATATCAGATGCTCTTCTTGATGAGTTCCTCAAATGGGATCCCAAATCGAAAGTGGCATGCGAGACCTTTGTAACCACGGGTCTAGTGATGTGCGGCGGTGAAGTCCGCACCGAGGGATGGGTTGACGTGCAGGAGACGGTACGCCGGGTGATAAAGGATATCGGCTATACAAACCCTGCTTACCGTTTCGACAGCGAATCATGCGGTATTATTTCGACTATACACGAACAATCGCCCGACATCCGCCAGGGCGTTGTAAGGGAGAAACCCGAGGAGCAGGGAGCCGGCGACCAGGGAATGATGTTCGGCTATGCATGCCGCGAGATGGAAAACTACATGCCTCTCAGCATCCAACTGGCTCATATTCTGCTCCGGGAACTTGCTTCAATAAGGAAGGAAGGCAAACAGATGAAATATCTCAGGCCCGACAGCAAATCACAGGTAACGATTGAATATGATAATAATAACAAGCCGGTCAGGATCGACACCATGGTCATCAGCACACAGCACGACGAATTCATCCTTCCGGAGAATAACTCGGCAAAGGCGAAACAGAAGGCTGAAAAGGAAATGCAGTCAAAAATCCATGATGACCTGAAGAAAATCCTTCTTCCCCGGGTAAAGAAGCTTCTCCCTAAGGAATATGCCCGGCTTATTACTGATGATGTAAGGCTCTTTGTCAACCCGACAGGCAAATTCGTTATCGGCGGGCCTCACGGAGATACAGGACTCACCGGGAGGAAGATCATAGTTGATACCTACGGCGGTCACGGAGCTCATGGCGGCGGCGCCTTCTCTGGAAAAGATTCTTCGAAGGTCGACAGGTCGGCAGCCTATGCTGCCCGGCATATAGCCAAAAACCTGGTGGCTGCAGCTGTTTGCGACCAGGCTCTCATCCAGATAGCCTATGCCATAGGGATTGCTCAGCCTGTTGGCCTTTACGTGAACACCTACGGCACGGCAAAGGTAAAGGACAAGGAAGGCAGGATCCTGCACGACAGCGAGATAGCAAATATTCTGAAGGAGCTTTTCGACCTCAGGCCATACTCTATCGTGGAGCGCTTTGGTCTTAAGAATCCGGTATTTCTTCGCACCGCCACCTACGGTCATTTCGGACGCGACCCCGAAACCGGTGAAGTGGAAGTCTACTATCCCGTGAAAGGTTCAAAACCCCTAAGGGTTACCGGCAACGGCAAGGAAGTCTACAGGAAAAAAGTGGAATTCTTCGCCTGGGAAAAACTGGATTACGTTGACAAAATAAAAAAGGCTTTCGGGTTGGTTTAATTCAGAATGTCTCATTCATAAAAATCCCCTCCCGGGAGGGTTTTCAGGACTTGCAAGACATAACTTCTAGCGGCTTTACCGCATTAAAACGCCGCCTTTACAATCCTTGCAACATTATCTGACCGTCCGAGAGTGTAGTAGTGTATCCCCGGGACTCCTTCAGCTATAAGCTCCTTCGACTGCTGAACAGCCCATTCGATACCAACCTCACGGGCTTCATTATCGTTTGTACATTTCCTAAGGGCGACCACCAGATCGTTGGGCATGTCTATATGGAAAGTCTGGGGAAGCAGGTTTATATCGTTCAGTGCTGAAATGGGTTTTATACCCGCGATTATCGGGACATCAATGCCTACCGATCTGCATTCGTCCCTGAAGCGGAAGAACTTCCTGTTGTCGAAAAACATCTGGGTGACGATATAGCTTGCACCGGCATCCACCTTGATCTTAAGATTCTCAAGGTCAACCTGCCTGTTGGGCGCTTCGAAATGCTTCTCGGGATAACCGGCCACTCCTATGCAGAAGGAAGTGGGTGCGGTATCCTGAAGCGAATCCTCAAGATATCTGCCATTGTTCATATCAACTATCTGCCCTACAAGTTCCGAGGTATGGGAATGACCATCCTTTTCGGGAATAAAGCTTCGGCTTCCCCTTGGCGGATCGCCCCTGAGCGCCAGCACGTCATCTATCCCCAGGAAGTTCATCTCTATCAGCACGTTCTCGGTCTCTTCCTTGGTAAAACCTCCGCAAAGCACATGAGGCACCACCGGGATGTTGTATTTGTATTTCACGGCAGCGGCAAGGGCAAAGGTACCCGGCCGCTTTCTTACCACCTTCTTCTCAAGCAGCCCGTCGGGACGCTCGCGATACACCGTTTCATTGCGGTGAGAGGTGAAGTTGATATAGGCCGGACTGAATTCCATCAGCCGGTCGATGGTTGAGTAAACCTTTTCTATGCTGTGCCCTTTCAGAGGAGGAAGCAGTTCAAACGTGAACAACGGACTTTTGGCGGTTCTGATCTTTTCAACAACACTCATTACACTAAATCTTATAAATTCGGGGCAAGCCACCTGGCAGCCTCTTCAACAGTCATTTTCTTTCTCGATGCATAGTCCCTGAG
>JAXDBC010000060.1:0-27162 GCA_034679225.1 Bacteroidales bacterium
GCCGGCATCCTTCAGAAAATCAGGCATATTGTTATTATTGCAAGCAGTTCGGCGGCCTTATCCCGGATATCAGGCGCGTCATTTTCTAAGTTGTTGCGCATCGCCTATAATACATAACCGCGCAACCAACATTAGCCTCATAACCAACACTACCCGAACAACTTACCCGATCTGCACGACCGCCAGACCGCACGACCGCACGACCGCACGGCTGCAAGACCGCAGGACCGCAAGACTGCAAGACCGCAGGACCGCAAGACTGCACGACCGCAAGACCGCACGACTTGCCAACCGGCGGAATCAGTTTGAGATTTTTATAGGGGCGTTAAGGACGAGGGGGAGATATACATTCCTGGCTGGATGAACGCTCTGAATACTCAATTTTTGATCCTGTGTTTCAGTTCCCGGAACAATCAATCTGAGCAAATAATGATAATCATTATCAAAAAATATAACTGATACTTATTATAGTTATTCAATTTATGTCAGATATAATTGAAATAAATAGCTATATTTGTAAATAAATACGATATGATTGAAACATGAAAGAATATATTGAAAGGCCTCTTTATATTGACAGGATAAAGCCCTTCATCGGAAAAAACCTGATTAAAGTGCTTACCGGACAAAGGAGGGTAGGTAAGAGCTACCTGATGATGCAGATCAGGGATCTTATCAGGGAGAATGAACCTGGTACCCGTATAATATACATTAACAAGGAGTTGCATGAGTTCTCCATGATAACTGACAATGTTTCGCTCCTGGAATATGTGAACAGGCAGCATGCCGGGAAAGGGAAAGTGGCTTTGTTTATCGATGAGATTCAGGATATAGATTCATTTGAGAAAGCGCTGCGGGATCTTATAACCAGAAAGAATTTCGATATCTACTGCACGGGAAGCAATGCCAGGCTTCTGTCGGGTGAGCTCGCCACTCTTCTTTCAGGGAGGTATATCGAAATACGGGTATATGGGCTGAGCTATCCGGAATACATTATGTTCCGCGATATAAAAGATTCAGCTGAAACATTCAGTACTTACCTGCGCGAAGGAGGACTCCCATTTCTCATCCATATGGGTAGTGACGTCCATGTTGTCAATGAATATCTGAATACTATTTACAACACCATTCTGCTGAAAGATGTTGTAGCACGGTATAATATCAGGAATGTTAAGTTCATGGAGAATCTGGTTCATTTTCTTGCCGGCAACATCGGGAGCATTGTTTCTGCCAGGAAGATCAGTGAATATCTTAAATCGCAGAAAATAAATATTTCTATTCAGGTGGTTATAGATTATCTCGGTTATCTGGAATCTTCATTTTTGATTCACAGGGTAAGGCGCTCCGGAATCATGGGCAAGAGGATTTTTGAGATAGGGGAGAAGTATTTTTTCAGTGACACAGGTATCCGGAATGTGATTGCAGGGTATAACCCGACCGACATTCACAAGATTCTGGAGAATGTTGTTTTTCTGCATCTCAGGATTGCAGGTTATGATGTAACTGTTGGGTCGGAAGGCGGCAGGGAAATTGATTTCATAGCCGGCCGCGGAGGAGAAAGAATATATGTTCAGGTAGCTTACCTGCTGGAAAAGCCTGAGACTGCAGAGCGTGAATTCGGCAACCTGCTTGAGATCAGGGACAATTTCCCCAAATACGTGGTAACTATGGATGAATTCAATGAAACAGACTCATATCTGGGCATACATAGAATGCATGTAAAGGATTTCTGCCGGATGCTTGCAGAATGACAGAAAAACCAATCATACCGATATTACCGGTGTCCGACTAAATAATAAGAGGGCTACTCCCCGGATCCCGGTTTATCGGGACCCAATGTTGTAGGTTGTTTTTTGCGGAAACTGCATACAACATCAATGCTTACACGACCATCACTAAAATAAAAGTTCGATATTTTTACCTTGCATCGGAAAAGGTCAAGTTCCGCTGCGGAAATGGCACAACAGCCCACGCTTTTATTGATATAAAGAATGATGCCGGAAAAATCAAATAGTGAAGTTTTACTGTACCAAACAGACGACGGACTATTAAAAATACAGGTTCGTTTGGAGAATGAAACAGTGTGGCTTACTCAAACAGATATGGTAGAACTGTTTCAATCTTCAAAACCGAATATCAGTGAGCAAGAAGGTAGAAATAAGGAGTAAAGGATTTACATGCTGAACGGGACTGATCCGCGATATGTTTCTTCATCGTGCGCGGATTGCATTTTTCAACGCGGGAAAAGTATTAAAGGGATACGGGGAAATACATATTTGAGGATTGTATTCCCAAAATATAACTATATTTGTGGAATACGATCTCGTGATATATGATTGAAAGGCAGATTGAGAAAACAATTCTGAGTAAGACAGGGACCGGCAAAGCTATCATTTTACTGGGGCCAAGACAAACAGGAAAAACAACCCTGCTTGAGAAAATTGCCGGACAAACAGGTGAATATCTTCTTATTGACTGTGACGATTCTCTGGTCAGGTCCCGGCTGGAAAATGCCGGTACGGAAGATATCAGGCGTATTATCGGCAATTACAAAACAGTGTTTTTTGATGAAGCCCAAAGAATAAAGAATATTGGGCTTGTGCTTAAAATAATCACAGACAGGTTTAAGGATGTTCTGCTCTTGGTAAGTGGATCCTCATCGCTCGAACTTCTGAGTGAAATCAATGAACCGCTCACGGGCCGGAAGTGGGAGTATTATTTATTTCCCATTAGCTGGACTGAGCTCAGTAATAATGCCGGTTATCTGAAGAGCATTCAACAGCTCGAGACAAGGATCCTTTTCGGAATGTATCCGGAAGTGATAAATAATCAAGGCAATGAAAAGGAGATACTCAAGCAGCTTTCCGGGAGCATCCTTTACAAGGATCTCCTTTCATACCAGGGGATCAGAAAACCTGACCTTCTTGAAAAGTTGTTGCGGGCAGTAGCGCTTCAGACAGGAAACGAAGTGTCATATAACGAACTCGCCTCACTGCTGCAGGTCGACAGAAAGACCATAATTACCTATCTTGACCTTCTGGAGAAGGCCTTTGTTATTTTCAGGCTTCATGCTTACAGCGGAAACATGAGGAATGAGATTACTTCAACGCGAAAAATATACTTCTATGACACAGGCATAAGAAATGCGCTCCTGGCGAATTTCAATCCACTGAATATCAGGTTAGATACAGGGGCTCTATGGGAAAACTTCCTTGTTTCTGAAAGGATGAAGCATCTCCATTATAATGGGATTTGGGCTAATTGCTTCTTCTGGCGTACCACTGCCCGTCAGGAAATTGACTACCTGGAAGAGAGGGATGGAAAACTGCACGCGTATGAATTCAAATGGAATCCCTTAAAAAAACACAGGTTCCCGGCAACATTTCTCAAAGCATATCCCGGGAGTTCTGCAGAATTGATCTCTCAGAATAATTTTTCAGAATTCATTTCCTGAGAGCATCGTTTCTGTCCACAGTCCCAACTTCCTTTTCCTGGCTTTTCGCGCCAGTTCCACGAATGTTTCAGCATATCTCACGTTTGGCGGAGTGGTCATAACAGAGGCATAGCCGTTCCTTACCATGCTGGCATTTACAAAGGTGCCATCCTCGAGATACACATATGCCAGTGTACGGCCGTAGCGATCGAGAGTGTCAATATCATATTCGAGCCTTACCTTCGGCTGCCAGAAATTTAATACCCAACCCTCTTTCTCCCTGAAAACCCGTGATCCTTGCCGCGGTTGTCAGTCAGGATTTCATACAGGCTGATCTCTCCGCGAAGCGATGATTTGTTTAAAGCTCTGGTTTTAGATACAACCGGTGATTAGCCGGTGATCATCCGGTAATCCTGGCAGCTTTTTTCTGTGCGGTCAGAGCCAGCCAGGTGGCAAGGAAGCAGTGATCCTGCGTCATGGCGGTTTCCGTGCGGTTGGCTACATCATCGACAAGCTGTTCTCCGTATGGCATGTAGACCTGTGAACAATCGAAGTATTTGGTTTCCTTCTGGTTGACCAGGAACAAGTGGTTTCCGCCCTTTCTGCCGGCTATGTCGATGTATTTGCGCATCTCAATATAGCCGTCGGTGCCAAGTATAAAGGTTCTGCCGTCGCCCCACGTTGCCAGTCCGCCGGGAGTGAACCAGTCAATCCGGATATAGCCTGAAGCATAGGGACTCCTGACTATCATATCGCCGAAGTCCTGGTAGGCAGGATAATTGGCCGTGTTGAAGTTGCCGATCTGGGAAAGTGCCACATCCGCTTTGGTCGAGCCGGTATAGAACAGGAACTGGTCGCACTGGTGCGATCCGATATCGCAAAGTATCCCTCCTGCCTTTCCGGGGTCAAAGAACCAGTCGGGTCGTGTGGAGGGGTTCATCCTGTGGGGGCCGAGGCCTATTGTCTGTACCACCTTGCCGATGGCACCGTCGCGGATCAGTTCACCAGCTTTCACCGAAGCCGGGTTATCGAGACGTTCACTGTACATGATCGAATAGATGCGTTTTGTCTGTTTCTGTACCTTTTTCACCTCTTTAAACTGGCTGAGGGTTACAATGCCGGGCTTGTCGGCCATGAAATCCTTTCCTGCCTTCATCACCCTTATCCCGAGCGGGGCGCGGTCGACGGGTATCGATGCGCTGGCCACCAACTGCACTGAATCGTCGCCAAGGATCTCCTCCTCGCTTCCGGCGACTTTCACATTGGGATAGCGCTTTGTGAATCCTGCAAGCAACTCCGCTTCCCTGGCATAAACTGATACCAGCTTGCCTCCTCCTCTGATAAGTGCATTAGTCATCCCGTAGATATGACTGTGATTGAGGCCTATCACCGAGAACCTGATCGAGTTGGCCGGGGCAGGACGTTCCTGGGGCTTCAGTATTACCTCAACTGGAGTGGAATTAATATAGCCTTCCCTTGAGAAGATGTCCTGAGGGAATATCGACAAAGCTGAGAGCCCTGTTGCCGATGCAAGGGAGGTTCTGATAAAAGTACGGCGGCTGGTTTTCATTATGATATGTTTTTGGTTTTAATTGAAAATTATATACATAAGTGTTTGTGTATGCAATACATGTGGGTTTCATGATATGTAAAAACAGTGTGGAATGAAAAAGATACTCAAACTTACAAAAAAAAGCTGATCGGAGCGAACGGAAATTTCTTATGTCTGAGGATCGGTTTTTCTACGAATACCGGATGTCTTTTAGCGGCAATCATAACATCCGGAACCGTTCACCTTCGCCTGGGCTTCGGAGTACAAAATGAGGGATGCAGCTCGCGGAAATATTAAGAATTATGTTAAACAACATGTATTATATGACTCTATGGTCGCTTAGAACATTAACGAACTATTGTTATTTTTATAAAAAATCTGAAAAAATTAAACCCGATGTATCAAATGGGAGCGGTACGCGGCGCACTCTCTGTGCCCTGTGCCCTGTGCCCTGTGCTCTGTGCCCTGTGCCCTGTGCCCTGCGCCCTGCGCCCTGTGCTCTGTGCCCTGATTTAAAATCAATACTATATAATAATGAAGAAAATAATGTATCTCACCGTTTTGTTTCTGATAGGATTTAGTTTAGCCGGTCCTTATCAGGTTCAGGGACAGGATTCACAGGAAAGGCCTGTTTCGAGGATAGTTGAAGATGGCGGAACGGGTCCGTATTCTGCCATAATGCTTTCAGAAAGCTCTTTACAGACCCATACGGTTTTCAGGCCGGTTGACCTGAGTCCATTTGGAGCCAAGAACAAGCTGCCTGTCATTGCCTGGGGTAATGGAGGATGTGCAAATTCACCCTGGGAGCATATAAATTTTCTATCGGAAGTTTCGTCTTATGGATTTCTGGTGATAGCTATCGGGCCAATGCCCCTGGAGGGAGAAAAGGGCAGGGGCCGCTCTGAATCGTCCCAGATGATTGATGCGATAGAATGGGCGATTGCTCAGAACAGTGATAAGTCGGGTCCGTATTATAACAAGATTGATGTGACAAAGATAGCTGTAAGTGGCATGTCGTGCGGAGGCTTGCAGGCTCTTGAGACGGCCCCCGATCCCAGGGTGTCGACCGTCATTATCTGTAACAGCGGCATCCTGCCTGCACCGGGCGGCGGTATGCCGGGCATGCCGGCTCTTGCCAAGGATCAGCTGTCGAAACTTCATACTCCTGTTCTCTACATACTTGGAGGAGAATCGGATATTGCCTATCCGAACGGCATGGACGATTTCAGGCGCATCAACCATGTACCGGTGTTTGCCGCCAACATGGAGGTGGGGCACGGAGGCACTTACAGCAAACCTCACGGGGGTGAATTTGCAAAAGTTGCTACATCCTGGTTGCTGTGGCAGCTTAAAGGGGACAAAAAGGCCGGCAAGCTCTTCAGTGGAAAATCCTGCGGCCTGTCGAAGGATCCTAACTGGAAGGTTGAGAAGAAGAATATGAAATGACGAAAAGACTGCTAAAGTTCTGAATGTGTCGAAGCTTCCCCCGCAAGATAGGGGTAGCACTAAAATCACTTTTATATTATGATAAAAAGGCTTTTATTTTTATTAATTGTATTGCTGCCGGCAGCATCATGCAATAATGATTCGAACAAGGCTTCGAACCAGGAATTGAAACTAAATGATCTGGAATATTTCGAGACTCAGGGAGTCAATGTCCTTGTGTATAACAATCTCTTTACCGGGGGCTTTAATGATGAAAAGACTTCCGGTATAGAATTGATTCACCATGGAGTCAGAACAGCACAGGGCGGCGCTGTAAGACTTTCGCACACTCCGGAGCAATGGGATCTTGTTCCTGCAATACCAACCCGGACAGTGGACAGTATTGCGAATACAATTGAGTCAGTATTAAGGTATGAAGATTATGATTTTGATTCGCGGGTTATTGTCTCGCCCAGGGGAAAAGGTGTTGAGATATCTGTTCACCTTGATAAACCGGTTCCGGCTGCACTTGAAGGCGCTGCCGGGTTTAATCTGGAGTTCCTTCCATCTCAGTACTGGAACAAGACCTTTCTGATGGACGGGCGTCTCAACCGGTTCCCGCGCTACGCGGTAGGCAACACGATTACAAGGCCCAACAGTGAAAAGCCTAAACAGTTCAAGGGTTATGTAACTTCTGACGACAGGGGAACAGGCAGATTTATCGATCCACTTCCTCTTGAAACAGGCCGTACAATCCTTATGGCACCTGAAGACCCTGAACGTATGGTAAAAATAAGTTCAGAAGATGCCGATCTTATGCTTTTCGACGGCCGTATCCTGGCACAAAACGGATGGTTCGTGGTTCGCAGTTTACTTCCCACAGGAAAAACAGGCAAGGTTCTGAGCTGGACAGTTGAACCAAATGCAATTAAAGGCTGGATAAGAGAGCCAAATATAGGTTTGTCCCAGGTGGGTTATATACCTTCCCAGCCAAAAATCTCTGTAATTGAACTCGACAGGAAAGACAAAGTACTCGCGAAAGCATCGGTTTATAAGGTAGGCGAGGACGGCAGTGCCACGGAAGTATTCAGCGGCAAAATCGAACCCTGGGGTGATTATTTCAAATATCATTATGTGAAATTTGATTTTTCTTCAGTCAACACCCCCGGCATATACTACATACAGTATGGTGATATTAAAACAAATAACTTTTTAATAGATGATAAGGTTTACGACAAGATAACCGATGCCACGAGTGATATCTGGATACCGATACATATGAATCACATGTTCGTAAACGAGGCTTACAGGGTATGGCACGGCGAGCCTTTCAAGGAGGGCTATCTCCAGGCTCCGGCACCTACAGATCATTTTGACATGCACCGGCAGGGACCGACAACAGATACAAAGTATAAAGGACTGGAATTGATTCCCGGATTGAACGTAGGAGGCTTTTTTGACGCCGGCGACTTTGATATCGAGACGGGAGCCAACATCGGCGTGGTGCAGAACTTTGTACAGACATGGGAATATTTCAAACCCCCGCGGGATCAGACTTTTGTTGATCAGAAACAGCGTTATGTTGATCTTCACCGCCCGGACGGGATACCGGATATCCTGCAGTTTATTGAGCATGGAACATTGAACCTGTTGGCACAGGCAGAGATAATCGGACATATGGCATCAACCCTGAGTAACTCAGTTCTTGATAATTACCATCATCTGGGCGATGCAGCCTCAATAACTGACGGTCTTCCCTATAATCCGAAGCTTGGGCCTTACGAAGTAGCCCCTGACGGTCGCTCAAGCGGTGTGAAGGATGATATGTGGGCATTTACAAGCCGCAACCCCAACACCGATCTGATGGCAGCAACCATGTTTGCCGCGGCAAGCAGGGCATTGAAGGGATATAACGACAATCTTTCGGAAAGAG
This sequence comes from Bacteroidales bacterium, assembly GCA_034679225.1. Lineage (GTDB taxonomy): Bacteria > Bacteroidota > Bacteroidia > Bacteroidales > VadinHA17 > LD21. The sequence goes on from JAXDBC010000060.1 coordinate 8,344, forward strand.
CGTTGAAACAGTCAAGAAGACTTTTAAAAGAAGCAACGGAACTAATTGCCAATCTGCCGCAGGGAGGCTTTGGCAGGTTCGGCGGACCGGCAAATATGGGGACTAATCTTCAACTCTACATCTCAACGGGAGAGCAACAGTATATTGATAAATTCCTGGAACTATTATGGCCTGCACTTGAGCGTAACGTGAGCGGAAGCATACTGACGGCATTGCATGCCATACCCCACCTGGATGAATCCTACAGGGAAAAGCTACGTCCATATGTTGTAAAGTACAAAGATTATATCGATGAGCTTGAAAATGAGAACCCTTACGCGGTGCCAATAAGTCTTGGCAACTGGGCAGGAAGCGGAAACATCGTGAGCTTTGGAACAACAATCTGCTTTGCCAACCGGAATTTCCCGGATATTATTGATATCAGCCATGTTTTCAAGGTAACAAACTGGCTGTTTGGCTGTCATCCTTATCACAATTATTCCCTGGTATCAACAGTGGGCGCTACCCGTCCGAAAGCTGTCTTCTACGGGAATAACAGGGCTGATTTCTCATTTATTCCTGGAAATGTTGCTCCTGGTATATTATTCAGGCAACCCGACCATTTTGAAAACTACGATGACTGGCCATTCATCTGGGGGCAGAATGAAGGGACAATCGGAGGAAATACAAGCTATTTAATTTTTGGATCAGCTTTCAAGGATTTGTTAAAATAAATAGCCTGTATTCAGAGATTTACAAGTAGTTATCTCCATATCTCTGCTCAATGGTTAAATAAATTCTTGTTGGTCTGTCATTCCGGAAAGTTTTGGCATTGAACAGAAACAGAATCTATTTATAGGAACTTGCTTCAATAACGGCATTGAATGCCGGTTTGGGATTCAACTGGCCATCAAACAAAAGTGCATCCTGTCCCCTGCGCCACGATCTTGTGTCGCTAAGGCCCCAGAAAGTTACGCGGTCGATTACATCCGCGTGACGCGTCAGAATCTCGAATAACTTTTTGTAAACCTCAGCCTGCTTTTGGTAGTTCTCTGCCGGGATGGTTCTATCGCCCTGACGTACACCGGTTTCACCACTATTATGACCTGTTGCCGTAACGTCCAGTTCCGTAATAGACACTCTTAAGCCCAGGGAAGCATAATTTTCGATAGCTTTTTCCACGTCTTCCAGATTGGTGTCCAGGTGCCAATGTCCCTGAATTCCCACACCGGTGATAGGGGCACCTTCTGCAATCAGACGTTTGAGAAGCAACATTGAACTGGCGTGTTTCCCGGTGTTTTTAACAGCGCCCTGCTCGATGTTGTAGTCGTTGTAGTATAGCTCAGCGTCAGGATCAGCTTCATGTGCCCACTTGAAAGCCAGAGTAATAACCTCGGGTCCCACGGCCTGGTACCAGCTGTAGGTCCGAAGGTTTTCTGTCGTACCGTCACCGCCGTCAGCAATCGATTCATTAAATACATCCCATCCGGTTATTTTTCCCTTGTATCGTCCAACCACAGTCATGATATGACTTTTAAGACGTTCCAGGATGACTTCCCGGCTTGCCTGGGGGCCCGTGTTAGCACGTCCGGCACCGGGGCGCGGGGCATTAGTTGCAGCTGCCGGAGTTGCAGCCTGATTTGCTGCTTCTGCGGCGGTGGCATTTTTATCCTGGAAGAACCATTGAGGCGACTGTGAATGCCAGGCCAAGGTATGTCCCCAAACCTTCAAACCGTTCTTCTGACACCAGTCGACCAAAGCATCGGAAGTCACGAAGTTGTATTTATCCTCCGAAGGATGGATCGGCTGTGGTTTCATGCAGTTTTCCGGGGTGATGATGTTATAATGCATTTTAATATTTGCCGCTTCAGCATCAGAAATAATACTCAGATCATTTGCAGCTCCTATAAGGAATTTCCCCGCGTATGCTTCCTTTAATGCCTTTGGAGTATTGCCCTGACCGTATGCAGACACAGCTATTGCTACAATCAGGAAAAAGCTGGTAATCAGTTTTTTGTTGATCATAATCTATATTATACAGCTTAATTTATTACCAATGTTATACGGCACTATGGCCGCTTAAACCTTTAGCTAAATATTGAAGTGATTGACAAGCAATTATTGATATTAAAAGAACAAACTGCAATGTATCTCAGCTTCAATATTGACTATTTAAGACCTGTCATGTGTTTTATCCTGAGAGTTTGAAAGTTATTTTAATTCAAGCACGACAATTGATTTTGCAGGTATATTGACATTCAGGGCATTACCCTGTTTTTTAGCAGCGTCAAATTTCTTTATGACAACGGTTTCGGGTTTCTCAAATGTATTATGGTCAGTGATGTTTGCAGATGTCAATATCTGGCCGCTTACATTCGACCATTTAACCTGATTAAAAGACAGGCTGACCGGGATGGAATTATTAGGATCAATATTTACCATAGAAATATGAACCACTCCGAGCGAATCCTGGGAAGCAGACAGGTTAAGAGCAGGAAGAGACTCTTTGTCAAGAACATAGTTAGGGCTGGCAAATTTCACCGGCAACATTTTTGCATCCTGATGCACCTTATACAAGTCGAAAACATGATATGTCGGGGTGAGGATCATCTTCTCTTTTTGTGTAAGAATAACAGCCTGAAGCACATTTACCGTTTGTGCAAGTTGTGCCATTTGGACCCTGTCGCAGTGGTTATTAAAAATATTAAGTGTTGATCCTGCTATCAGGGCATCGCGCAGACTGTTCTGCTGGTAAAGAAATCCGGGATTTGTTCCTGGTTCCACGTTATTCCAGATACCCCATTCTCCCACAACCAGGCTGACCCTTTTCTGAGGATCATACTTGTCCATGATTGCCGAATGTCCTTTGATCAATTCTTCCATCCTGAGGGCATTTCTCATTGTAGTAAAATACGTAGCTTCGGTGAAGTTTGTAGCTGAGCCTGCTCCTCTGGGAGGATTGGTATAATAATGAAAATCGACACCCCAGGCACTGGATCTGCCTCCTCTTGTAATTCCGGCCATAAGTACCTCAGTCCAGTTATAATCACCGCCACTTGGTCCACATGCAATTTTTCTCACGGGGGAACCAGGGTAGTTCTTAACATAAGTAGCAAATTGCCTGTACTGTGTTACGTAATATTCCGGTGTCATATTACCGCCACATCCCCAGTTCTCATTACCGACACAGAAGTAAGTTATACCCCAGGGTAGATCACGGCCGTTCTGTTTTCTCAGATTTGTCATCGGGCTGACGCCATCGAAATTCATATACTCAACCCATTGCATCATCTCCTGGGGAGAGCCGCTGCCAAGATTGCCCACGATAAAAGGCTCTGTATCTAACAATTCACACAGTTTAAGAAACTCGTGAGTACCAAAACTGTTGTCTTCCGTTACATTGCCCCAATGAGTATTTATCATTGTAGGGCGTTGAGATCCCGGACCAATACCATCCATCCAGTGATATTCATCCGCGAAGCAACCACCCGGCCACCTGAGATTAGGAATTTTAATCTGCCTGAGTGCTGCAACAACATCAAGTCTGATCCGGCCATCTTTTGGAACATTCATGGCAGGGTCAACCCAGTATCCGTCATAGATACATCTGCCTAAATGTTCTGAGAAATGGCCGTAGATATGCCGGTTAATTTTGTACTGGGCAGCTTCGGCATCAACAAGTATTTCTACAGTTGACTGCGCGAAACAGGTCAGGCCAAAGGCTAAGATTAATAACAATAGAATCGGTTTTTTGACTTTCATAGATTTTGAGGGTTTAAGGTTATAAATAAGAGTTTTTTGACTGTTTAAATTACGAAAAATCTTTCATGTAACAGCCATGTTCATATGTTAAATTATCTTATTCCTGACTTTTTATTTCGGGTTCTGATAGTTCATTACAACAATCTATAGCGGAAAAAGGGAGCATCAGGCCGTAGGCATAAAAAAATGAGTAAGACTCAAATTCTGACTCTTACTCATTTTGCAAAATTGTTTATATCACGAAAAAATCTACCAGACCGGATACAGAAAGGTGACTATGGTGATTTTGGAGATTCTAATAAATAAAAAACCATATCATCTTTTGAATCGATTGAGAATTATATAATAAGGTGTATTATAATTCCCTGATTTTAATGTTTCTGATCCAGACATTGTAGCCATGATCCTGTATGCCAATATATCCTTCTCTGGCAGGTCCATTGACAAATCCCGGCCACTCTTTGAATTTGCTATTTGCAACCAGTTCCTTCCATTCAGGAGTCCAGATGGAATATTCACATACCTTGACCCCGTTTTGTGTGTGTGTGGCCTTACCGTCCTTAATACGAATTACAATAGTGTTCCACTCTCCGGCAGGCTTACCGTTAGATGGCAGGGCGGGTACCATGTCATATAATGAACCCGAAAGGTGATTTGCCAGCTTGTTGTCACTGGCTTGCCAATTGTCAAGCATCTGGACTTCAGGTGCGGAAGAATAAATCCTTTGATCGGCTACTTCAACCACATAATAGAATAAACCGGAATTTCCTTTTTCTTCAATTTTCCAGTCTACCGTCAGTTCAAAATCAGAGTATTTCTTCCTGGCATATACCAAGTCATTACCCAACATACGGCCTGCTTTTTCACCTCTCTGGTATTTCATGGCTCCGTCTTCAATTATCCATTCGGCAGGCATTTCAGTTCCGTTGTATTTACGCCATCCGTCAAAGCTTTTACCGTCAAAAAGAAGTACCCATCCAGCCTTTTTTTCCTGATTGGAAAGAGTATTGTGGGTTTGTGCAACTAATGGCGTAAAAAATAAAGCTGTTAACAGCAAAGAAAGTAATGAAATCTTTTTCATCATCATAATTTTTTATTAATAATTAAGCCGGCATAGGCGGTAAACTCCAACCATCCCTGTAAGTATGTTTGATCAACTCTTCAGCAAATGGTTTTGCCATAACTTCTTCATTGGTTTTATTGAACGTCGGGTGTCCATCTTCAATAGTAAAGTCGTCTGAAATTGTCAAACTGAATTTATCAGTATCAGAGATATTGGTAAATTTCATGTTCTCTGCGTCCCAAAGCAACTTACAAGCGCGGATCCAGTCCTGATAATGATTATTATCGGGGACTTCACGTACTCTTTTGGGAGCATTAGGAACACGGCCTGATAACAGCCACGGGTTCCTGGCATAACATCCACAAATCAATTTATCTCTTGTTCCGTGAAAAATAACACAGCTGCCACCATCCTTCATATCTTTATCGATAGGTTTTGAATCGAATGAGGATTTCATTTATAGATGTATTATAATTCCCTGATCTTAATGTTTCTGAAAGAAGTTCTAGGGCCCTCGTCCTGAAGTAAAATATGACCATTTTTAAATTCTCCCCAGCCTTTTATATTGGCGTATTTACTTTTTTGCAGAAGCTGATAGTATTTATCGCTGTTCTTTTCAATATCAACTGTTTTCACTGAATTGAGCCAATGCTCAATATGATTTCCGTCAACAATTATTCTGCATTCATTCCATTCTCCCATAGGCTTGACCTTTGCATTAACTGGTGCCCTGACCAGATCATACAATGATCCGCAGGTTCTGTTATAATCGGGCTTATCGTATGGCCAGTTTTCGTTATCAAGAATGGCATACTCCAGACCGAGACCATGTTTGCCCGATGATTTCAGTGATTCATCAACAAAGTATTTAACGCCGCTGTTTGCCTTATCCTTAATTTTGAATTCACATTTTAATTCAAAACTCTGATACTTTTGTTCAGTGATTATATCACCTCCTTTCAGGGAGTCAGGCATCTCATTTCCAAGGCAAATTAGTTCCCCTGACTCAATGATCCAGCCTTGTAAGGGAAAACTCTCCTGATAAATTCCTCTCCATCCGTTAAACGATTTTCCATCCCAAAGCAGAGTCCAGCCCTGCTTTTTTTCCTTTTCCGACAAAGTATTTGGTGAATTTGGAGGGTTATTTGCCTTATCATAAAAACATGAGACAAATACAATGGGCATACTTAAAACAACAACAGTAAAAATCAATCTAATTCCTCTGTTTTTCATCATAATATAATCGTATGATCAGTAAATAATTATTCTTACAGTCTCTTACCTACCTGCTGTAAGAAAGTGAACCCACGGGTTTGGAAATAATTATCATGTTAATTTCCGTATTAGTTTTATATCATTTTATTATCTTGTATAATACGTAATTAAACTTTAGGCTCCCATCCTTTTTCATATTCGCGACCCCATAGTTTTTCAGCTTCTTTATCATCGAGAATGTGACCATTTTCCGGGTTGATTTTAAGATCACGGCCGACGCGCCAGGAAATATTGGACAGTAGCATTGCAACAGTGCTCTTATATCCTGACTCAACATCACAATTTGGACGGCGGTTATTCTTAATTGCATCTAAAAAGTCAGCAACATGTAAAGCGTCCATTCCTACATTCGGACTCTCGAGATTTCGGCCCTGATTAACTGCTGTCTCTCCTGATGTAGTTTTTATTTCATTTACAAGTTTTCCGCCTAGATCATATACTTTGTAACTGTCACCCCCTGTATCAAGACTACCATTTTCGCCATAGAAAATTATTCCACGGTCCTGGCCTTCTATGCTTCTGCCGTTTGAACTTCTGCTTTCCCACATCAGAGTAATTCTTCCCGGGAATTCCATTGTCACAATCTGCGTATCCGGAGTTTCCCAGTCGTCCTTATAATGATACCTGCCTCCGACCGAGGTTACATGTATGGGGAAATCCACGCCAAGTCCCCAGCGGGCAACGTCAACTTCGTGTGTTCCGTTATTCAGTGCTTCGCCTGTTCCCCAATGCCAAAACCAATGCCAGTTATAGTGAACGAATCCTTCCTGATAGGGTACCCTAGGAGCCGGACCCTGCCAGAGGTCCCAGTCAAGCCATGAAGGTACCGGTCCTGCAGGTTTCAGGAAGAGATCTTTTCTGGTATTTGTGTACCACGTTTTTGCCATGTATACCCTGCCAATTATTCCTTTATGCAGTTGTTCAATTCCTTGAGTAAGCACTGGTGCCGACCGCCTCTGTGCGCCCATCTGGACAACTCGGTTATACTTACGGGCCGCTTCAACAGCAAGTTCTCCTTCTCTTGGATTATGGCACAGTGGTTTTTCAACGTAAACATGTTTGCCTGCCTTGCAACCCATTATTGTAAGGGGAGCATGCCAATGGTCGGGAGTAGCAATGAAAATAGCATCTATTGATTTATCATCCAAGACCTTGCGAAGATCCTTTTCTGTCGTGGGTGTATAACCTACTCCAGTATTTTGAATTGTTTTAAGTGCTTTTGCAATAGCTCTTTCGTCGACATCGCAGATTGAGGCAACCTCGGCATTTTTTTGACTCGCGAATGTTCTTCCCATTCCGTTACCACGGCTATTTACACCGATTGTCGCAACCCGGATTCTCTCGTTTGCTCCAGCTATTTTATTGTAGCTGCCTGCAGAGAAGGGAAATACACTATCTCCCATTGTAAGAACTGCAGCTCCGGCAGTCAGCTTCTTAATGAAATCACGTCTTTTTTCCATTTTATCTTATTTATTTAATTCTCTGATCTTAATATTTCTGAATGACACAAGACCGCCATGCTCCTGAAGCAATATCCTGCCTTTTTCCACCATTCCGAATGCAGGGATTGTTTTACTGAATTTACTCTTAGCCACAGCTTCGGCAAATACTTTATCACCTCGTTTAAAAGATAATATTTTTGTGCCATTTATCCAGTGTTCTACTTTCATGCCTTTTGAAACAATCCGGATGGAATTCCATTCACCCGGCGGATTAATCTTTTTCTTTGAGGCATCCGGGGCCAAAACATCATAAAACGATCCGCAGAGGTGGTTTTCCAGTTTATTGTCTTCAGCAAGAATGTCGTCCAGTATCTGGAACTCCATGCCCAGGTTTCCTCCGGTTTCATATTGTGTAAAGAAATATTTTACACCGCTGTTACAACCAGGTTCAATTTTATAATCCAGCTTAAGATCAAAATCAGAATATTGATTAATTGTAACTATGTCACCTCCCTTACCTCCTTTTAGTGTACTTAACACTCCGTCTTTTATTTCCCAACCTGTAACTGGTACGGGCTGTCCTCTAACAGTTGTCCAACCTTTTGTATCAATTCCATTAAAGAGCAGAATCCATCCTTTCTTCTTCTCATTCTGAGTCAGTGTGTTGATGACTTGTGAGAATGTAATTGACGGCAGTAAGATTATTATTAACAAGCACAATATCTTTCTCATATCTAACAGGATTGTTTTATTTATGAAGGGCTGTTTGGAACAGCCCTTCATATTGTTATTTTAAAGTTGTGTATAGCCTTTATTTTGCGTAATCTTACCCGGATTGGATTGCATAACTGTCATCGGTATTGGAAAAACCATCATGCTATCATCCCAAGTAAAATCAGGATATCCATCTGCTTCTTGTTCAGCAATCATTACATCTTTAGCACGGCCAGTACGAATTAAATCAAACCAGCGATGATTTTCAAATGCAAGTTCAACTCTTCGTTCTTTTTCTATTGCATTTAGTATATCCTGGTCATCTTCAAAATCAGAAAGCTGGTAATCCTTTAACAAATCTGGTGGTGGAGTTATATCAGGATCTCCAGGTGTATTACGGGCACGCTCCCGTATTTTATTAATATACAAGAGAGCAACATCTTTATTTTGGTCAGTTCGAACAAGTGCCTCTGAATAAAGCAGATAAATATCTCCTAATCTCAATTCAATCCAATTATTACCATTATCACTTCCACTAGTGGAAACATCATAATATTTACAAACATATTTGTCGTTCTGCCATGCTCCGGTTGACATACTATAGTACCCATCACGCATAGAAACATATTTGCGTGGATCTCCTGTTTCATAAGCTGCCGACATATCATTTGTGGGAGAATTTGATCCACCTTTATCACCAACTAAAACAACCTCTTTATCTGAAAAACGAGGAGCAAAGGAGTTATTCCATGGGCTTCCTGTTGCACCACCTGCCGTACCTTTCTTATATTGAATTTCAAATAAGGATTCTGAGGAATTCTTTTTCGTAACATCAAACAGATCCTTATAACTTGGTACTAAAGAGTATTTTGAATCATTAATTACTTCTTCAAATTCGTTTATGGCAAGATTATAATATTCAGTGCCTTTATTTAACGGATAGCCAGCCATTGTCATATACACTTTGCCCAATAACGCAGTTGCCCCCCCTTTCGTAACTCGTCCAAGATCAGTAGGAGCGTAACTTATCGGAAGATTTGCCTTTGCATAAATGAGATCATTAACAATAAGATCATAGTTTTCTTGTAGAGATACTCTATACAGGTTATATGATTCTTGTGGGGTAATTTCAGTTTCTACTTTGACAACCCCTGATAACTGGCCGTTGAGATCAGTGCCTCCGAAAACTCTGTTTAGCCAGAAATACATCAGAGCCCTTATAAAACTTGCTTCTGCTTTATACTGATTACGTAAAGATTCATTATCAAAAGAAGCTTTGTCTATTTTACTAATTACAATATTAGCTCTGAGAATGGTATTATAACAATTATTCCAGCAACTGGTGGAATATCCGTTCTCACTCAACAAAGGACTTGCAAATTCATCTATTCCTTTTTCATTCGCGGGATTACCTGCCAGCCAGGAATAGCCGGTATTATCAGACCTTATTTCACCTAACACAAAAGCTTGTGAGTTATAAAAGGTACGTAAGCTCGAATAAGCAGAAAGCACTGCCTGATTCATATCTGTTTGAGTCTTATAAAATCCCGATGAATTGAGATTTGATGGTGGATTAAGGTCAATAAAATCTTCACTGCAAGACACACTGACAACTATCCCCATTATTAACATTATTAATTTTTTCATTTCATAATATTTTTATAAATTCATTTTTAAGCTGTTTTTACCACTTAAAAGGTAACATTGAATCCTAAAATCACGGATCTTGCTGCAGGGTACCCTGTGTAATCGCCTCCACGGGTTAATCCATCACCTTCACTGCTGGTTTCAGGATCATAACCAGGATTATTGGTTAAAGTAAACAAATTCTGGCATGTGAGGTAAACCCTTAAACTCTTCATATCCAGCCTCTGAATTATGTGATCATCAAATTCATATGACAATGAAGCATTTCTCAGACGTAAATATGAACCATCAGTTACCCAGAGGGAAGATGGATCCCGGGACCAGCCTGAAGGAGTACGTGACGCTCTGAAAATCATGCCATTTCCAGGATCCTCGGGAGAACGCCAACGATCAATTACTTCAATCATACCGTTACGGTCGCCATGGTAAACAGCAATCATTCGTTTGTATATACTGAAAATATCAGCTCCGTATGATGCAGTAAATTGTAATGCCAGACTGAGGTTTTTATATGAAAAAGTATTATTAAAACCAGCAGTAAAGATAGGTTGATTATTGCCTAAAATAGTTTTATCATTAGCATCCAGAACACGATCTTTATTTACATCAACATACCGGCCGTCGCCAACTTTATCTTTGGAAAGATGGGGATTATTATCCAACTCCTGTTGTGTCATATAAACACCATCATAAACATACCCATAGAAACAGGCTACAGGTTGTCCAATCATGGTTATAAAAGCATTGGAAGCATTAGGAGCACTGGCAAATATTGGTTGTCCTCCAGGTCCAAGCTCCAGAACCTTATTTTTGTTAAAGCTTATATTAAAATCACTGGACCATTTAAATGTATTTACAAGATTTTTGGTTGACAGTAAGAACTCAATTCCTTTGTTCTGTAATTTTCCAACGTTCTGCATCTGTGTAGAATATCCAGTTATTGTTGGAACGGGAACATCTAATAATAGTTCTAACGATTTGCTTGAATATAGGTCTGCTTCAAAACGTATTCTGTTTTTAAACAGACCCAGGTCAATACCCAGGTTCACTTGTCTCGTTTTTTCCCATCCAAGATTGTCATTTGGCATTGTATTGGGATTCACGGTATTTTGTAATGCATCTCCTGTAGGATAGTATCCAATATTTAATAATCCAATTCCTGAGTAATTTCCGATTCTATTGTTACCCGAGATTCCAAAACTTCCTCGCAATTTCAAGTCATTGATAACATCAATATTTTGCATAAAGGATTCCTGTTTAAGCCTCCAGCCTAATGATACGGATGGGAATGATCCCCAGCGGTTTTTTGCGCCGAATCTTGAGGAACCATCACTGCGAAAAGCCACAGAAACTAAATATTTATTGTCGAATGCATAATTAACACGGCTCAGATATGAAATCATTGAATATTCTGATTCAGTGTTTGTAAGATTATACATAGTTCCAGCATTTAATGTCAATATGTTATCATTAGGAAATCCCCGGGATTCTCCATAAAGATATGTGTAAGAGTGTTTTTGTGTCGTATACCCGGCGAGTAGCTGGAAATCATGTTTATCTGCCAATACTTTCCGATAATTTAAGGTTTGCTCAATAACCCAGTCAATATCAGTATTTTGGGCATTGCTCCCCTGGGCAACTCTTGGTGCCCGTGAGGCATCCATGTCAACATAGGATGGAAGATAATATTTTCTGTTGTTTTCCTGAATACCTCCATTAATGCTTATTTTATAAGTTAAATCTTTAATAATATCTAATTCGGCAAATAAAATTCCCATCCAGCCATTTCTCTTTCTATTGGTGGTAGTCTGTTCTGCCATGCCAATTGGACTTGCAACGTCTCCAGCGAATATGTCATAATTCCGTACCATTGAGCCATAAGTCCCATCCTCATTGTATACAGGGAATATAGGAGGGAGTTGTAAAGCTATTTGAATCGGGGAATATTTTCCCGATACCTGTTCATTACTGGAAGTAAAGAATGAGTTCATGTTAAGCCCAACTTTCAGCCTTTCTCCTATTTGACTTGTTACATTAGAATTAATATTGATTTTGTTGTAATCAGTATTGATGACTATACCATCTTGCTGTAGATAGCTCGTAGAAATCAAATACTGAGTCCTTTCGTTGCCTCCGGATAGTGTAAGTTCATAATTTTGAATGAGCGCATTACGGAAAAGCAATTTTTGCCAATCGTTGTCAGGCATTTGTGCTACAGATGCCGGGTCATTAAAATCATAAATATAACCATCTGTACCATCAGGAATTAAATACTGAGTAGAAGCGTTTGGATATAGTTTTCTTCTACTGTTAGGATCATTAATTGAGTGTGGTGTCTGGTCTGGATCAGCTGTTATAAGAGCAGCATCCAGCCATGCCTGATTACGCCCATCAATGAAATATTCTACGAATTGATCACGATTCATCATTTTAAAATATTTCTCGGGTTGCTGGAATCCGGTATATATATTAAAATTCAATGAAGTATTACCTTTTCCCTGTTTTGTTGTAATAACTACAACACCATTTGCACCTCTTGACCCATAAATAGCAGTTGATGAAGCGTCTTTTAAAATTTCTATTTTATCAATGTTTGATGTGTTGAGCAATCTAAATGCGCCTGCTTCCATCGGGTATCCATCCACAACATATAAAGGTTCACTTGATTGTGTAATAGAACCTGTTCCTCTAACTCTGATTGATAATCCTTCAACCCCAGGTGCTCCTGAGATTTGTTGAATTTGAACACCGGCAACCTGACCCACCATTGCCTCAACACCTGAAACCAGAGGTCTGTCCTTAATACTGCTGGCTGACATGCTTGCAACAGATCCGGTAACATTGCTTCTTTTTTGAGTGCCGTAACCGATAACTACTACTTCTTCAAGGCCGGTAACTTCACTGACCAATTTAACGTCAATAGTTGATCTTCCGTTTAGGGGGACCTCCTGAGTTTCATATCCTATGAAAGAAAATTTGAGTTTTGCATTTCTGTCTGTTACTAAGACAGAATAACTTCCTGCTAAATCAGTTATTACACCGATTGACGTCCCGACAACCAGAACATTTACACCGGGCATTGCTTCTCCAGTCTGAGCATCGGTAACTTTACCGGTTATTACTAGTTGCTGTACCAGGTCAGCTACCTCCTCATTTGTTGTGAGATACTCCGGAGCCAGAATTATTTTCCTGTCTACAATGGTATATTTTACATCAGTTCCGGCAAACAGATTATCAAGTATTGTATTGATCGGCTGATCATTCGCGTCAATACTTACCTTGCGGTCAGTGTCAAGGAGTTTTTCGTTATACAGAAAATAATATTCACTCTCAGTCTCAATATTATCAAGAACCTTTATCAATTCTGTATCTGAAAAGTCCAATGAAAGTTTAGTTCTTTGTGAGTAGGAGTCAACTGCATATGCCTGCAATATTCCTAAAATCAAAAGAAAAGCAGCATTACGCATAATAAGTAAGGTTTTTTTCAGAGAGGGAAATAGCAACCTTCTGAAAGGTTTGTTTTTTTTCATAGATTTGTAATGTTTTATAGTAAAAAATATCGTTCTGATGTTTTTTTGGGAAATCGTTGGCGCGATTTCCTTTTTTTTACTTTTCTCGTTCAAGGCCCGTTTATTCTTCTCATAGGATTAGGTTTTAGAAGGTTAACATTAGTTATTGTTGGTTTAATCTATCATTTCTTATAAATGGTTACTGTTCCTTTGGTAAATGTCCCATCGGGCATCATAGTTCTGGGCGAGATTTTATACGCGATAGGAGAAGTCATCGCCAGGAACTTCAATACATCTTCAAGTTTATCATCCACGAAGGTGCCCCGGAATGAATATTTTTCAAGCTCTTTATCTGCAAGCACAACTTTTATGTTATACCATCTTTCGATACGACGCGCGACTTCTGCCATAGGGTCCTCCCTGAAAACAAGTCTTCCTTGTACCCACGCATTGTATTTTTCAGGGTCGGCGATCGATTTTTTTACATCACCGTCCTGGAAAACCAATCTTTCCGAAGGCTCCATCATTATTTTCTGGTCCTCGCTGCTGCTAAACTCAACGCTTCCTTCCTGCAGGACAATTTCGACATAATTCTCTGCAGGATAAGCGCTCAGATTGAAACTGGTGCCCAATACCCTGATCCGTGAACCTCCAGCCCTTATTTCAAAAGGATGCTCTTCATCTTTCGCCACATTGAACCAGGCTTCTCCTTCAAGGTCTATATTACGCTCATTTGAAAACGGCAGAGAATAGCTGAGCCGCGAGCCGCTGTTCAGCACTCCCGTGGTACTGTCGGGCAAACTGAACGATACCCGGGAGCCCATCGGAGCGTAAACCGTGTAACGCGACTTCTCCTCTGTATCCGTCTGGTTCTTGCCCGATTCCTTATTCAACAATATGCCGCCCGCGACCAGCAACGGCAAAAGCATAACGGCAGCGACTTTCATGTATAATTGCATCACTCTCTTCAACGGGCGCCTTTTTATACTTTCATTTTTTCTTATGACATGATGGATTTGATCAAGAATCTTATTGAGATCAGCATCCGGCCGCGGTCCTGATTTCATCATCGATTCCCAATCTTCGTGAAGTCTATTTTGCAAATAGTGATTGTCCTCACCGTCAGAGAAAATTGATTCGATACATTTTCTTTCGCTGTCGTTTGCCTCACCTGAGATATATTTCCTTATTATATCAAAAACGTCTTTCCCCGAATCAGCTGTCATTGCTTTTAATATTGTTCTTCATTTATAATATCCTTCAGTAATAAAAATCTCATATAAAAAAAGGTGTTATTTTAACCTTTCTATTCACAGGTGAATTGAAAGTGTCCAATGATCGCCAATGAGTATGGAAAAATTACCGGATAGGGAAGGGATAAAACGACCGGGGAATAAAGTTCCGTTAAAACAAGAATAACAATAACAGGTACAGGTCTTTGGAGGAAAGATTTTCCCTGATAAACCTAATAGATTTAGAGATATAATTGTCGATGGTGCCTGGTGTAAGGCCCAATTCCAAAGCTATCTCTTTTGTAGATTTTCCTTCTATCCTGCTTTTTTGAAATATTGTTTTTTGTCTTTCAGGCAGTTTGTCAATAATTTTTTTTATATAGTCCAGCACGGAACCGAAATCAATTCCTTCCTCGGTTCTTGCCGATGAACGCGAGACTTCGTGCAAAGAATCATTGATAAACTTCTCCAGGCATTTTCTGGTACGGAATATTTTACAGATATCATTGTATGTAATAGTGAAGAGATACGACCTGAATGAAAATTCCTTTTTCAGGTTTTTATGATTCTCCCATATCTTCAGAAATACAGACTGAACAAGCTCTTCTGCATCATCTGCCGACCGGAGATATTTTAACCCGAATGCATAAAGTGTCCCAGAATATTTACTATAGATAGCGTCAAAGGCTTGCAGGTCGCCTTTACTCAGTTTTTCAATCAGATCAATATCATTATTGCTCTTATTCAATGAGAGAAAATAAATTGTTTGGCTTTCTATAAAAATACAACTAATTCTCTTAATCTTCCAAAGAGAATTTCTTAAAAAAACCAAAAACCGTTTACTCTGCCTGACTGCAGCAGTCAGGCAGGCGCGAAGGGTTCAAAGATGTGTATTTCAATGCCTTGGGAGTCATGCTTGTAAACATGAGCTTGGGAGTTATACAAGATATAGGTATTCAAGATTTTAAACAAATAAAACAGACGCGTTATAGAGATAATCAATTGTTTTTATGCTAATAACTTATAAGCTTTCAAGCCTTAAATCGAATTAGTAAGAAAGAGGTTTCACCATGCGTATTTTGATATCTTTGCTCTATGTGGAACAGAAATGACATAACGTTTTTCAGAAAGTCACTTCTTGGTTGGTTTGAAATAAATAAAAGGAGTTTTCCCTGGCGAAAGGATAACATTTCCAATTATGAACTGATCATTAGTGAAATTCTGTTGCAGAGGACGAAAGCAGAAACAGTGGCGAAATATTATCCTGTTTTTTTTAATAAATATCCCAACTGGCAAAAGTTAAGCAAAGCCAGCATTAAAGACCTTGAAGAGATTCTTAAGCCTCTTGGTTTATATAAACATAGGGCAAGGCGACTGCACAAAATACTTCAGGAATATAAAGCTAAAAATGGCGTTTTACCGCGAAATACAGAGGAATTGCATGATTCGAACCTGGCTACATTATACATTTCAGGAGCGTATGAACTTTTTATATTAAATCACCGGGCTGCATTGCTGGATGTCAACATGTCACGGGTGCTAAGCCGTTTTTTTAGTCCTCAAAAGTTTAAAGATGTGCGTAATGACAAAATTATGCAGGACTTGGCTTATAACGTGATTGATATAAAAAGATGCAGAGATATTAACTGGGCGATACTTGATTTCGCGGCACTTGTTTGTAAGTCAAAGAATCCATTATGTACAGCTTGTAAATTCAAATCCAGATGTAAATATTATAACCTGTTACAAAACCAGGATGCATCTGATGAGGTGGAGGAATCACCAATAAGTATTACATGTGATGCTGAAATACCAGTTAACCCAGATAAACCACTGAAAGTTGTATCACTATTTTCCGGCTGTGGTGGTATGGACTTGGGTTTCGAAGGGGATTTTCTAGTACACAGAGATTCAGTGAATGAAATTATTAATCCTGACTTTATAGATCACTCTGTCGAAAAAGGTTTTGTAAAACTGAAATCGACCAGGTTTCAAACTGTATTTGCAAATGACATCCTGGCCGAAGCAAAAAAGACATGGGTCAATTATTTTAAAAATAAAGGATATAGTTCTACGGTTTACCATACAGAAAGTATTGTTAATCTTGTTAAACTCCATAAGCAAGGCGTAAAAGTTTTTCCTGACAAAGTTGATATCGTTACTGGCGGTTTCCCTTGTCAGGACTTTAGTTTAGCTGGTAAGCGCCTAGGTTTTGACTCCCATAAAGATCATTTTGGAAAAATAATAAAGGCAGATATACCTTCAATTGAGACACGAGGGCAACTATACATTTGGTTAAAAGAAGTTATCGAAATTACCAAGCCAAACATTTTTATTGCTGAAAACGTGAAAGGGTTGGTAAACTTGAGTAATGAAAAGGAGATTATACAGCAGGACTTCGCCAACGCCAATAGTAACGGGTATTTAGTTCTTGAACCAATGGTGTTACACGCGGCTGATTATGGCGTTCCACAATCGAGAGAAAGGGTAATTTTTATTGGTATAAAAAAGTCAGCTTTAAATCCGGAAGCATTAAAAGAGCTATCAAAGCCACAGGTAATTGACAAGTATAATCCTTACCCAAAACCCTCTCATGCCTACACGGATAAAGGTGGTGATCTTAAGTCACCTGTCACATTAGCCTCAATTTTTAAAGGATTACCAGAACCTGATGAATCCACCGATCCGTCACAGAAGTTCTATTCAAAAGCTAAATACATGGGTAAGCATTGCCAAGGTCAGACAGAGATCAGTCTGAACTGCATCAGTCCCACTATAAGAGCCGAACACCATGGTAATATTGAATTCAGGCGTTTAAGTGTTGCAAATGGGGGTAAGCAGTTGGAAGAACTCCTGAATAAAAAACTCAAAGAACGAAGGCTTACGCCAAGAGAATGCGCTTTAATTCAGACATTCCCCCCTGATTATGATTTTGTGATACCAATGTCAGGTAATAGATTTCTCGTAAGTCCGTCATCAGCATATAAGATTATTGGTAATGCTGTTCCGCCACTTTTAGCATACCATATTGCTAAACGGATAGAAAAATTATGGAGTTTATATTTTAACAAGAAAGATAACAATGATAGTATCAGTAAATTCCGAGCCAGGCAAGGAAGTATTCCAGACATTACTGGATGATACTGTAAAGTATCTTAAAGCTGATGCAACTAAAAGCCCAAAGGCAATACCTTATCATATTTGGGCAACAAACTGGAAGGTGTGGTTGCAGCTGTAATGGCTCAAACTGCAAAATGAACACCATTTGAAGATTCGATTGAACTTATACCTGGTCAAAGATTCCCCGCTATAATTGCAAAGAAATATTATGGCGTTGAAGTTAAAACTTCGAAACAAAATCCACTGGTTTAAAATCATAAAATCATGGTCTGATATGTCCCGTGTCGGCTGCCTGGGGTTTTGATTGCATCAGTGGGGGAGGATTATTTGCATGATCCTCGGGGGGGAGTGCTTAACAAGGAAAAATCCCTGTCAGCCTCCCGTGTCGGCTGCCTGGCTTTTTTATTTCTTCACCGGACATTCAAACTGACGTTTGATGTCCGGCTCGAAATAAAAAAGCCTGCCGCTAACGCGACAGGGCTTTTTCCTTGTAGCGGAGGGAGGACATTTTTTCGATTTTGTAATCTGCTGATATTCTTGATTATCAGTTGTTTTTAAATTAAGAATTATTATTTTTACATGGATTTACACGTATTGAGACACTGAATGAGACACTGGATTTAAAATGAGTTACAAAACATTCATTAGCATCAAACTGAAAAACATCAATGAGAAAAAGGTCGGTTGCATTAACCTTGAAATAACTTTTACTCATAAGATTAACAAGAAGAAAATTCGAAGATATGTTAATACCAACCAATATATTAATGAAAATGATTTTGGTAAAAACGGTATTAAAACAAACAGAGATGAACTGAAGTCAATTAAATTTCTTGTGGATAAGCGAAAGCAGGAAACCGCAGAACTTCTGAGGAAATTGGAAATCGAAAATGCTTCAATAAGTCCAGAAATATATGATAATGCTGTAAAGGCGAGTGAAGATTCAAAAAAAGATATTTTTAAATTATTCGATTCATTTTTGGCTGTCGTTAAAAAGACAAAGACCTACCGTACATATCAAAAATTCGATTCCATAAAAACTGCTTTAGATGAATTTGCTGAAGCCAATAACCTGC
>JAXDBC010000061.1:0-12013 GCA_034679225.1 Bacteroidales bacterium
AAAGGTGTACATACTTTCTGCGAGAAACCTTTCAGCCTTTCAATCAGTGAAGGAGAAGACCTGGTAAGAATTGCCGGGGAAAGATCGCTGGTTAACCAGGTGGGATACCATAATCATTTTATCGGCACCTTCATTGAACTCAAGAGATACCTCAGGGAGAATATTATAGGTGAGCTGGTGCATTTCACCGGAGAAGCCTATGGCCCGGTTGTAACAAAGGAAAAGGGGGGAACATGGCGTTCGAATCCTGAAGAGGGAGGAGGCTGTCTTTTTGACTATGCTTCACATGTCCTCAATCTGATCCAGGAGATTGTCGGTAAACCGGTAAGCGTAAAAGGCACTCTGCGGAAGAAGATCTATTCGAGGGATGTAGATGATGCGGTCTATTCAATGCTGACACTTGAAAACGGTCTGACAGGAATCCTGTCAGTGAACTGGAGCGATGAAACCTACCGTAAAATGTCCACATCACTTACTTTATTCGGCAAGAAAGGTAAAATCATTTGCGATGCAACTGAAATAAAGATCTATCTAAAGGAAGAAAATCCCAAAGAGAATCTTGCAAAGGGATGGACAATTAAATATATAACCGAATTTGCTATCCCTGTGAATTTTTACCTGCGCGGCGAAGAATACAGTGCACAGATTGACAATTTCATCAGCTGCATCCTAAACAAGAAACAGAGTGATGTTAATTCCTTCAGTCAGGCATTGAATACCGACAGGGTTATAGATTTGATTATTGCGGATTCAAAAAGATAAAATAACAGTTATGGACAAAGTATTATTCGGTGATAACCAGTTTTTCGCGGTTAACCACCTTTCAGATGAAAAATCACGCGCACAGGCTATCCGCTTTAAGGATGATTCCGCCATTATCAGGGTACTTGACCAGGCAATGGAAACCGGCATCAACACATTCATGTGTACCACTCACGACAGGATAGCAAATATAACCGAGCATATGAGGAACAACCCGAAAAAATACGGGAATTTCAATATCTTCCCCTGTATGCCCTATGCCCACAAATATGCCAATGCAGTAACTGATCTTGGGATTGTCGGCACAATCAAGCAATATGTTCCGGGGAATATTTTCAGTACTTTTACCAAAGGAGGTGTTGCTTTTCTCAGGAAAGACTTTATTGGCCTGATGGAATTACTGGTGGATGCCGAGCTTAAAATGTTCAAGGGAATCAATACCCCTGTCATTTTCATTCAAAATGTCGTTGTTGATATGATCCTTGGACTCAGGATGCTGGAGGTTTTCAAGGCATACGATTCCTATATCAGGAAGAAGTACAACTGCGAACCCGGATATATTACAATGAATATGCCGGCCCTGTATGATGCCTTATCCTCCGTCGGGATTAACAATCCGATAATATGCAGTTCAATAAACAAGCTCGGATTCAGAATGTCGGGAGGTAAGGAAATCTATGAGAAATATCTTGTTGAAAAACAATTCCGCCCTATTGCCATGCAGGTTCTGGCGGCAGGAGCTCTGAAACCAAAGGAAGCCATAGAATACCTTGGCAAATTCCCGAAAATTGAGTCAGTACTTTTCGGCGCTTCTTCAAAGAATCACATACAGGAGACAAAAGACCTGATTGAAAAAATTATGACAAATTAGATTTAACACCCGTCGAAAAGGATTTTTACTTTAAATTCTGTCAGGAATGGATTTTTTAAGAGGAGTCTGGAACAGCATTTTTAAATTGTACCTGCTGAAATGCAGTGATGCCAGAAGGGTAACATACCTTCGTAAACTGGGCATGAAGATAGGGGAGAGGTGCAGAATACGGACAATGAAGTTTAGTACCGAGCCTTATCTTATTGAGATCGGTGATCATGTCGCAATAGCTGCAGGAACGGAATTTATTACTCATGACGGCGCTACATGGGTTTTTGAGGATGACGTTGATGGTGGCGGTGTTTTTGGAAAAATCGTAATCGGGAATAATGTATTCATCGGGATTAACTGCATTATTCTCTCCCATACCTCAATTGGAGATAATTGTATCGTGGGAGCAGGAAGTGTTGTACGGGGTAAATTTCCTGAAAATTCGGTTCTCGCAGGTAATCCAGCCCAGATCATATCAAAAACCGGTATTCAGAGGATGCTTACAAAACAAAGCCCCGATTTGCTAAAAACCAAAAACTGTACGGTTGCCCAGAAAGACAGGATGGTAAAGGATCACTTCGGAATAAAATGACCTGATAAACCTGAGATCAGGAATTCATTTAGGCAACATAGCCGCCTTTTCATCCGTGTCGATAAGTTCAATATTTATCCCGTACTTTGCCCAGAGAAATGCTATGTCATGATTGTTGAATGCCTCTCCGGGCTGAGGTGAGACCAGGGTTTTCAATCCTTTGTCCTTCAGGCTTTTCATACCGCTTTCCATGTCTTCACATCTGAAACACAGATGATGAAAACCTCCTCCCCGGGTAACGAAGTTCAGCAGGGTCCTGTTGTCTTCCAAAGGCTCGATCAGCTTTATTAGAAGACTTCCTTGCTTTTCAAGAAATACGACCTTTACTTTCTGCAATGAATTGATGACAATGTCCGTCATCTGCCGGTATCCGAATACTTCTTCCCAGTAGCTGACACCTTCCTCAATATTCTTTACCGCGAAACATATGTGATCGATTACCATATCAGAGCTTGCCTTTGATCTTTTTTCCGGTTGCACTGATGACAAGTTGCTCTTTCAGCTCGAAGATTTGCGGTACCTTGTAAAGGGCAAGATGCTTTGTGCAATGGCGCTTGATCCTTTCCAGCATCTGCTCCTTCCCGTTGTCGGTCCTGATGACTATTGTTGCCTTCAGCGCTTCTCCCTGTATCTCATCATCCACGCCTTCGACAGTACAGTCAACCACTTCCGGTATCTCAAGAATAACTGCTTCTATTTCCTTAGGGCTGATCCTTTTCCCTCCAACCTTGATAATTTCCTTCTTTCTGGCGGTCAGGTAGATATACCTGTCTTCATCCACCGTACCCAAATCACCGGTATAGAGCCAACCGTTCCTGATAACGCTCCGCGTTCCTTCTTCATCCCCGAAATAACCAAGCATGATATTGTCTCCCCGGGCAATTACTTCTCCGGTTTCCCCCGGTTTTATAGGCTCTCCTTTTTCATTAACCACCTTCAGTTCAACCCCGGGTATTCCTTTGCCCATGGATCCCTTCTTGGCCTCATACAGTTCAGGCGGCAGGTATGACAGTCGGGCTGTCGCTTCAGTTTGCCCGTACATCACAATAAAGGTGATCTCAGGATGACTGTTCCTGAATTCATCGATGAATATGGGAGCTAGTTTACCCCCGGCCTGTGTTACATACCTCAGATCGGGGAAAGAGGTGGTTTTGAAATTATCGGATTTACGCAGGAGTATCTGAAAATGGCTCGGGACACCGGCAAAACCTGTGCATTTGTGTTCTATCATGTCTCTTATAACACCTCCGATGAAAATAAAGGAGTTGTTTAAAACAATTGATCCTCCCATGCGAAGATGGGTGTGGAGCAATGAAAGTCCATAGCAATAATAGAATGGCAGTACAACAAGCATTCTGTCATCCTGTCCAAGCTTAAGGTATGTTATGATTGACTCGGTGTTCGCTATCAGATTCCTGTGTGATATCATTACTCCTTTCGGAACGCCTGTTGATCCGGAGGTGAATATTATCTCAGCGCAGTTGTTGTCGTCAAAGTCCTCCTCCCTGCCGCTTAATCCGCCATCGTAGTCTATATTTACAATGGCATCCATGGTATCCGGGAAGACAGACTTTATTATTTCCCCTATTGTTGTTTTTCTTTCAACCTCCCTGGTCATGAATATCATAACCGGTTTTGTGAGGTTTGAAATGAATTCAAGGTTTTCCTTCTCAATATTGGGATCGAGCGGAATGCATACATTGCCCGATTTGATTATCGCAAAATAGGCAGTGAGAAAGAATTTGTTGTTGGGAGAAAGAAGCAGAATATTCCTGCCGGTCCCGAATTCTTTTTTCAGCCATGATGCAAGATGAACTGAGGAGGTATATAACTCTCGGTGTGACATATTTTCCCTTCCGACCAGGAAGGGTTTTTCAAGATCGCATGTTTTCTCAAAAAAATAATCAAAGGCATTCATGGCTCTATGTTTTGTATTATTCCGAATAATAATCCCTCAAAGGGGGCATCCTGAGATAATCAGTTGTCTTACGCTTTCTCTCGAAGTTCCTGAAGAGGGCTTCAACTCTTTCAGCAGTTTCCCCCATTACTTCAGCAACCTCTTCAGGCGGGTAGTTATTCTCGAATCCATACCAGTAAATGTCCATCAATCTGACCGGCAGCTGGTAAAAGAATTCTTCCTGAGTTTGTGTGGCGGAATAGGTATCAGTAGTGGGAGTCCTGTCAATTATCGACTGGGGAACTCCAAGATATTCGGCAAGCTGGTATACCTGTGTCTTGTAAAGGTTGCCTATGGGCATTACATCAGCGGCGCCATCGCCGTACTTAACGAAGAATCCCTGTTCCTGCTCATGCTTGTTTGGTGTTCCGATCACTGCATAATGCATGGCTTCCGCGTGATAATAAAGGATTGACATCCTTGATCTTTGCTTGAAGTTGGATGCGGCAACTATCTGCAGGTAATCCCTGGCATTAAGGATTTTGTCCTGCTGCACTCCCTTAGAGTCTATTATGCTCAGGGTAAAAAGAGGAGGAAGATTATTGTAAAGCCCGCTCTGCCTTATTCCGATCTTCATCTTATAGCTTGCCGGATCATATTCCGGGAAGACTCTTTTAACAGCTTCGTCTCTTCTCCTGTAGCATCCGAACCCGTCAAGAGCTCCGGTAATCACTTCCTTTATTGTCCTGACACCAAATACTCCTGCAAGTTCGAGTGCAAGTTCCTCACTGTCGGGACTTGAATCCTTTTCAGGCATGATTATACCGGTTACCTTATCGGTGCCAAATGCCCTGACAGCCAGGGCAAGGCAGACTGATGAGTCAATGCCTCCGCTAATTCCCACAATAGCGCCCTGCCTTTTGAAATTAACAAGAACATCCCGGCGGAGCTTTTCCACTATAGCTTCTGTTGTTTTCTCAGGGCTATCAAGAAGGATTATCTCCTTCGAAAAAGGTTTTCTGTCTTTCATCAGTATATAGTTTTTATTTCAATAGTCTTATAGCCTGCCCCGCTCAAGCAGGGGAACCCACATGTTTGAAAATTATATAGATACGTGTTTGTGTATGCAATACATATGGGTTTCATAATTATTTTGCATCAATAATTTTCAGATTATTAAGTTTTCCGTTGAGGAATGATCCGTTGTTTCCTTCAACAAAAAGATTATGAAGGAGGTGAGTTGAGATCACCGATGCAAGGACCATATCGTCAACTTCAGAGGAATTCCCTGTTCTTTCAATCTTCCGGATCAGATCCGATATTGAATTCCAGTCAAATATACCGGCTTTACTGAATGTTTCCGGCCTCAGCATTTCCCTTACATATTCCGGCGGGTTATTGTTTACAAAGGCACTCTTGACCGGAGCCCTGTAGGCCTGCTTTGAACGTTTCAGAATTGATTCCGGTATCCTGTTTTTCATCATCCTTTTAAGGATGTACTTCTCATCCAGCCCGCGCATCTTGAAATCACCGGGGAGACTGTTACAGAACTCGATGACCCTGTAATCGAGGAATGGATAGCGTCCTTCCACTGAATTG
Source organism: Bacteroidales bacterium (assembly GCA_034679225.1). GTDB lineage: Bacteria > Bacteroidota > Bacteroidia > Bacteroidales > VadinHA17 > LD21. The sequence continues at coordinate 5,713 of JAXDBC010000061.1, forward strand.
GCCATTGCCATCCTGTCGCCCTGCGACGAAAGAAGATAGCCCGACATGAAGATTGATGTTTCGAGCCACTGAGCCTTCTCGAGGTAATCCCATCCGGCAAATTCCGAAGGAAGCTTGCTTTCCAGGTCATCAAGTATCGAATACCCTTCAAGATATGACTTTATATCAGCAGAGAAATGTTTTTTTATGTGGTTTGAATTATTCCATCTTAAGAGATGGGAATAGAAGGGATTATCAATTTCTTCCAGTTTGTAACCGTAGAACATTTTCAGGATTGCCGGATTAGCCTGCCTTATCTGAGGAATGTAGGGATAGAGTTTGGTGAGAAGCCTTGGCCGTATGGTTGAATTTGGCTGTTTTGCCCAGAACCTTCTTATTTTGGCTTCCTTGAAAATGTCGTAACCCGCGAGCATTTCGTCGGCCCCTTCCCCGGTAATGACTACCTTGATGTTGTTCTTCCTTACAAGTCCTGAAAGCAGGAGCATTGGCGCGGGAGCGGTTCTGGTAACCGGAGTTTCGGTATGCCAGATAACCCTCGGAAAACTTTCAGAGATTTCCTCCGAGCTGCATTTTATTGATCTGTGCCTTGTGCCAAGGAATTTAACTGCTTCGTCCTGATAGGAAGTCTCATCGAAGTTACTGTCCTCAAATCCAATGGAAAAGGTATTCAATACCCCCGGGTCTAATTCCCTGATCAGGGCAACCGTCGAACTGGAATCAAGACCTCCGGAAAGGTAGGCCGCAACCTCAACCTCAGCCCTTAGCCTTATCCTGACGGCATCGCGCAGGAGTTCTTCCAGTTGCTCCACAGCATCAGGGAAGCTGATCCGGCTCTTGCTCCCGCTGTAGTTAAGTTTCCAGAACTGCTCTATGGTGACCCCGTTGCGATTGTAAATCATGTAGTGGCCGGGTGACAGTTCATGTATGTTGCTGAAGGCTGTTCCCGGTGTGATTGCTGTCCAGAAAGTGTAGATCTGAGACAGGTTTTTGTATGAAAGCTCCGGAGAAATATCTTTTTGTGCGAAAAGTGACTTTATTTCTGAGGCAAATGAGAAAGCTTTTTCAGAACAATGATAGAAAAGCGGTCTTATGCCAATCCTGTCGCGTGCCAGGAAAAGTTCTTCCTTAACTGTATCCCAGATAGCAAGGGCGAACTGGCCGTTAAGCATCCCGAGGCAGTCCTTTCCGTGCAGGGCATATAGCTGAACAAGGACTTCAGTGTCTGAAGCGGTCCTGAAGGTGATGCCTTTCTTTATCAGCATTTCCCGCAGTTCCCTGTAGTTGAATATTTCCCCGTTAAGAACTATCCAGTAGCGGCCACTTGTATCCGAAAGTGGCTGCTGGCCGGTAGAAAGGTCAATTATGCGCAAACGCACATTTCCCAGGGCTGCAAGTGAAGAAAGGTAAACGCCGCTTTCGTCAGGGCCACGGTGATTCATGGCGCAGAGCATCGCTTCGATTACAGGCCTTCCGGTTGCTTTGCCTTTGTAATCAACTATTCCCGCGATCCCGCACATTACTAGTTGCCGTTTTTACGTATTATAAAATCCGTTATAGCGTTAATAGATTCAAAATTTTCCTCCACCAGGTCTGAATCAGTTGTCTTGATTCCGAAACTTTCTTCCAGAAAAGTTATCAAAACAACAAAACCCATGGAGTCAAAATAACCCTCCTTGAAGATCAGGGAATCATCCTTGATCTTATCCTTGTCAACATAAGTTGCTTGTTGTATGTATTCCTTTACTCTCGATTTAATTGATTCAACATCCGCTCCCATGGTCATATACAGCTTGTAAGATTAATTAATGATTAAATACTTGTAAAACATTATAACGGATCAAATACTAATTTCTTATGTAATAGTTGCTGTAATGACGGTATGAACTCTTGTGAAGGTTTAGATCGTTATAAATGATGTCAAAATTAGTCAGTTTATTTGCCTTGAGATTACTAAGGACATTTGCAAAAACGTCTTTTCTCGTGTAGTTGTTTCTTATAACCATCAAAACCCTGGATGCATATTTCATCATCAGAATTGCATCGGCAACTATTCCAACCGGCGTCGTATCTATCACTATATAATCATACTGTGTCTTGAGCTGATTTATAAGGTGATCGAGTGCTCCGGATTCCATCAGTTCCGATGGATTCGGGATAACCGGTCCTGCAGAAATGAAATCGAGGTTGGGGATGGCTGTGTTCCTGATAATATCCTCAATAGAAGCCTTTTTTATCATGTAATTCGAAAGACCCCTCGAGTTATCTTCCTTGAGTTTTATATGGAGAGTGGGCCTCCTGAGATCACAGTCAACCAGTATGGTCTTGTATCCTACCGAGGCAATTGAAGAGGCCAGGTTCAGGGATACGAAACTCTTTCCGTCCTGCGGTTGTGAAGATGTGATCAGAATGACCTTTGACTTTTCATGATCCGACTTCAGGAAGAGAGTGCTCCTGAGGTTTCTGAATGATTCGGCAATAGCCGATTTCGGATACTCGGCCACAACAGCTTCACTCTTAAGATTGTTGCTGTAAATTACACTCATAACCGAACGGTGAAGCATGTATTCGGCATCATTGATACTCCTGATCTTGTCATCAAAGAAATCACGTATCATAAGGTACAGAGTGGGAATAAACAATCCCAAAAACAGCGCCATCAGGTAATTGACGGCTTTCTTTGGAGCTACTATCCTGGATGTTATTGTTCTCGCAGGTTCGATTATCTCATAGTCCGGACGGGTTGATGCAAGAGATATCTGAGCCTCAGATCTTTTTTGAAGCAGGAAAGTATAGATCTCATCATTCAGATCGAATTTCCTTTGCATACTGACCATATTCATTTCTGTCCTGGGCAGGCTTGAAGCTTCCCGCGACAACTTGTTCTGCCGGTAGTCGAGCTCATTGAGTGAAAGGGTAAGCGTGTTCAAATTGTTGGTAAAGTTTTCCAGAATGATCTGCCTCTGGAAATTAATCCTTTCATCAAGCTGCTTAATAAAAATGTTCTTCTGGGGATTGCTCCCGGCAAGAAGGGATGATCTCTGTGCAGTCAACTCATTCAGGTTTGAGATGAGCTGGTTTATAATCGGATCACTAACATTCATTGACGATGGAGGAGAAAGCCCGGAGATGTCGTCGTTCAAATTCAGGTAGTTGATCACATAATTATAATATCTTTCCTGTATCTGAAGATTGGCACGTTCGTTTTCAATCTCCTGCATCTGATCAAATACTCTTTGTCCCTGAAAACTCAGATCCATTACCTGATTAGCGGACCGGTAGTTTCTGAGTTGAGATTCGGAGATGACAAGCGAATCGGAAATATCGGATATCTGTGAATCGATGAAGCTTACCGTCTTGGCAGCCATATTGTTCTTCTTGGTCAGATTCTCATCCAGGAAAGTATTCAGGTAACGATTCAGAAAGGTAATTGTCTTATCAAGGTTGTTTTCAGCAAACGTGACATTTATTATTGATGCCAGGGGACTTGCCTTTTCTATTTCAAGTTTCTTCAGGTACTGTTTGGACAGAAGATCAAGATGATTGAGTTTAAAGTAATAGCTGTATTCTGCCTGGTCCTGCCTGGGGAAGTTTTTGTTGAGTGCAATTGAAAATCTGAATAATTTATTGCTTACCAGATCATTGAATCTGCAGATTGTATCAAATTCAATGGTGTTATTCTCGCTAACAATCAGATTGTCAACATAATTATAGAATGAAACCTTTTTCTGTGAAAGCGTTAAACGGTATGATGCATCGTCCAGGATGGAAACACGGAATTTCGCATCTATAGGCTGGATATGTGACTTGTCAATGGTTACCGTAAAGGGAGTGTTCCCATACAACTCGGTTGTTTGAGTAAGAATCTTTTTGAATTCGCTGAAATAACTTACCTCAAGGTTCATGCTGTTTACTGTCTTGTAAACCAATTCGAAAGAACTGAGATTTGTAATGTCATTCTCAATATTATTCAACGATTCAAGCGATCTGAACCCGGCGAAAAGCTCATTTGAGCTTAGAATAGTTGATGTTTTATCTTCTATAGGACTTAACGAGGCTGTAACCTCATAAACTTTTCCGGAAAATTGGTTGTAGAGAAACGCGGCCAAAAGACATAAAACAATAAGGGCCATGTATAAATACTTCAATGAAGCTACTTTAAGAATGAAGTATTTCAGCGGTGCTATTGACGAATCGGGTTCTATCGTTTTTAACATTTCAAATAGATTTTTATTGAATGCTTATTCCTGCAAATACCAGCACACCAATCATAGTAGTGATCGCCGACAGCAGAGTTGTAAAAGTAATATTAGGATAACTCGATGATATTGAACTCAGCGGCTCAACCACAATTACATCATTCGGGAGGATATAGTAATAATCCTTACTGGCAATCTTAGAGTCTGAAAGATTAAGTTTGTGATGCATTATTCTTTCTCCTTCCTGCCTGATAAGAATTATATTTTTCCTGTTCCCGTAACGGGTAAGTCCTCCGCCGAGTGCCAGAGCTTCATAAATGTTAAGCTTATCCTGTGAAAATGCATAAACTCCCTGCTGTTGCACTTCTCCCAGGATTGAGACCTGGTTGTCGATGAATTTTACCAGGATAGTAGTATTGGCTACATATTCTCCCAGAGCCTGCTCTATTTTGTTTCCTGCCTGTTCAAGAGTAAGCGATCCTACATTGATTTTCCCGACAAATGGGAATTCAATATCCCCGTTTTCATCTACCAGGTATCCTATAAGTGCATCACTTGATGGGGAATACCTTGCTTGTTCAGGAACATTGAAGATATCTCTCGTTTGGGGATCAATGCTGAGTATCCTGATATACAGCCTGTCAAATGGCATGATTGTCTTCTGCGTTTTCGGATTTACTACCGGCCTTTCAAGTTCTTCAATGTCGTTGAAGTAACTCAGTTGCCTGACCGGTACGCAGGAACTTGCAAATATTAGTAACAAAATGACAATGCTGAGCTTGCCGGCTGAGAAGTTTTCTTTTTTCATAATTGGTTATATAACAATTTAAACACCAGTTCTTTGGAAAACAGTTTTTATTGTTTTCAGCAAAATTATAAAATCCAGGCGAGGAGACCAATTATCAATATATGCAAGATCCATTTCCATCCATTTGTCAAACTTGACATTGTTCCGGTCTGGAATGATCTGCCAGAAGCATGATAACCCCGGTTTTACTGATAAACGTCGTAATTGCCATCTTTTGTATTGCTCGGTCTCACTTTTTAATGGCGGTCGTGGTCCGATAAGCGACATTTCTCCCTTTAAAACGTTAACCAACTGTGGTAATTCATCCAATCCGGTCTTTCTAAGAAACTTCCCGATAGTTGTAATCCTTGGATCATCCTTGATCTTGAACGCGGGCCCGTCTGCTTCATTCATTTCCTCAAGTTCCATGCGTATCTGGTCGGCATTGGCAACCATTGTCCTAAACTTGTACAGATCAAACTGCCTTCCCCTTAATCCTACCCTGGCCTGACGATATATCACAGGCCCTTTCGATGTTAGCTTGATGATGACAGCTATAATGATAAGAAGGGGGGATAGTAATATCAGAAGTATGCTGGAAACACTGACATCCATGAATTTCTTGGCTGCAAGTGCAGAGGCCTTGTAAGGGATGTTACTGAAGGTCATGAATTTTGTGTTCCCGATCTCAGTGGTGTATGCATTTGAAAGGTTAAAATGGATATCCCTGTGCCTGAGCTTGAATACTACCCCAAGTTCTTCACAGGATCTTATTACCTTTCTTACCTCCGAGGGATTGATATCTTTCTTGATATAAATAACCTCATCAATAGTGTCAACCTCAATCAGATCGTGGATTACCATCTTGGATTTTTCAGGGAGCAACTTGTATATCCTGCCATATTTTTCCGACAACTGAACGGAACTGGTAAACATGAAAATAATCCGGTATCCCCACTCAATATTCTGACGGATCTCCTCTATAAAGGGAATTGCAGTTTCATCAGCGATCAGGATAAGGTTAACGTAATTGAATCCTTTTGCCCTGTAAACCTTGAAGACCTTGTATTCTATAATCCTGGCAAGCAGAAGGAATAGAAAACCAAGGAATGCAAACTGAATGAAGAATAATCTTGAAAGGTAGCCAAGCTTAAATACGAAATACAGTATCATTACTATGATACTGATAGTAATAGCCGACTGGATATACTCGAGGATAAGGGTGGTATACTTTTTTGTACGGGGAATCTCCGTTGCATTGATGATGTAAAGCGTGATAAGCCACAAGGGAAGAATCGCGAGAAATAAAAGGGTGAGA
>JAXDBC010000062.1:0-23686 GCA_034679225.1 Bacteroidales bacterium
GCACAGGGCACAGGGAAAGTCTTGCTCCCTTCGGTCGCGGTCTTGCAGTCTTGCAGTCTTGCGGTCTTCATACAATGAGGCATTGACTTTAAAGGACACTAAACGCTTAACTCTGAACGCTTTAATAACAATTAACAATTTACAATTAGCAATTAGCAATTAGCAATTATCAGTTAGGGCACTAACCATATATTCGGCACGAGTCACATAACCAGCACTACACGAACAATTTACACGACCTGCACGACCTGCACGACTTATAATGTATTATGTATTATAGGCGATGTATAAACAATTGGCAATTGGCAATTAGCAATTAACAATTAACAATTAACAATTAACAATTAGCAATTAGCAATTATCAGTTAGGGCACTAACCATATATCCGGCACGAGTCAGATACCCAACACTACACGAACAATTTACACGACCTGCACGACTTGCATGACCGCAGGACAATGTATTATGTATTATAGGCGATGTATTATAGGCAATGTGCCGCATTGGAAGAGACTGCAAGACCGCAAGACCGCAAGACCGCAAGACCTAATTCCCTGAATATCTTCCGTGTACAAAATTTTTTAAACCTTCTTTAATTTTTTCAGTACTATGTATTGCATAGTATTAATAAATTAATATATCTTTGCATTGGATGGTTATATATTCATTACAGTAGTAAATTTTGCAAGGTTCTATGAAAATTACAGTAAGCATTAACCTGGGCGGCTTCTTCTTCAATATTGATGAAGACGCTTATTCGGAGCTCAAGCGATACCTGAGGAATCTTGAGCTTCACTTTGCCGGAGAGGAGGGCTCATCTGAGATTATTTCGGATATCGAAAGCAGGATGTCCGAACTTTTCCGTCAGAAAATGACAGGCTACAAGCAGGTCATCAATCTCGCGGATGTCAATGAAGTGATCTCCATCATGGGGAGCCCTGAAAACATATCCAACGATGAAGGCCCTTCGCGCAAGGAGAAATTCTTCTCCCCCGGACCGCACCGGATGTACCGCGATCCGGAACGCCGCATAATCGGAGGGGTTTGTGCGGGAATGGGAGCATACTGGGACTTTGAACCTTGGATTATCAGGATTATTTTCCTTGCCCTCATCGCGGCAGGCGGCCTGGGTATACTGATTTACCTGATACTCTACATAGTGCTCCCTGAAGCCAGAACTACAGCCCAGAAAATCGAGATGAAGGGCGATCCTGTGAATATCCACAACATCAAGGAAGCCGTGAAAAACGAGTTTAATACCGTAAGAAAAAACATGAAACTGTAATTGTTTAAATTTCAACGATATGGATATTGAAAACACAAAAGCACAGATGCGAAAGGGGATCCTGGAGTATTGCATACTCACGGTGCTTTCGAAAGATTCCTGCTATGCAAGTGATATTATAAGGGAACTCAAGGAAGCCAAACTGATAGTCGTCGAAGGAACCCTTTATCCATTGCTGACAAGACAAAAAAATGCCGGCCTTCTCAGCTACCGATGGGAGGAATCACAACAGGGACCTCCAAGAAAATACTATGAGCTCACCGACAAGGGCAAAAAATACCTTGACGAACTGGATAAATCGTGGAATGAGCTCGTGCAATCGGTGAATCTTATAAGAACTAAGTAAAAGCTGTTAACTTCTTAACTGAAAACAAAATGGACAAAACTATCAAAATAAACCTTGGAGGTTCACTTTTTCATATTGATGAAGAAGCTTATAAGATACTGCGACGTTATCTCCAGGATATAAACGACAGGCTTAAAGACACAGAGGGTGGCGCCGAAACAGTTGAAGATCTGGAATTGCGTATTGCAGAGATATTTAATTCCCGGGAAGCCGCTTCAGCAGTCATTTCGGGTAAGAATGTTGAGGCAATGATGGAAATCATTGGCAAACCTGAAGACTTTGACACCGGTGATGAAGCTGTCAGCGACCGGACATCAGGACCCCAGGCCACCGGCTCAAAGAAACTTTACAGAAATCCCGGCGACATGATACTGGGCGGCGTCTGCGGAGGGCTTTCTCCCTTCCTGAATATCGGTTCAGTATGGATAAGGATTGCCTTTGTAGTCTTCTCTTTCTTCTTTTTTGTCGGAGCCCTGGTTTACATTGCCCTGTGGATAGCGCTTCCCTCAGCCCGAAGCGATGCCCAAAAAAGGGAAATGTACGGCCGCTACGATTACCGCTCCTTGCTGGCAAACACTTCATATTCAGACAGAACCGTGTCAGAAACTGCCGGATCGGGTGCCGGACATGCAATAAACGAATTATTCAGGGCACTTGGTAAAGTAGTGTTTATCTTCGTGCGCATCTTCCTGATAATTACAGGAATTGCTTTCGTGATCGGGGGTTTTGCCGCTCTTCTTTCATACATTATGATATTCTTCCTTAAGTTTCCCGGATACTACGCCAGCGGTACCGCCGGCCTGAAATTGGCCTATCTGCCCGACTTCCTGAGCTACATAGTAAATCCTGCCGTCGCGCCCTGGCTCCTGGTTCTGCTGTCGCTTATCATCATCCTCCCATTGCTGGCCTTAATCTACTGGGGAGTTAAAATGATCGTCTGGTTCAGGGCAAAAGACGGGATAATAAGTCTTGTCGCCCTGGTTGTCTGGGTAATCAGCCTTGCTGCATTCTCAATACTTCTTTTCAATGAAGGTGTGGGATTCGCGGAAATGTCGGCCAGTGTTTCAGAACAGGTAATTGACAAAGCCCCTCACGATCTTTACATCATGGCAAATAAAAAGGTCGAAAACCTTCAGTATGACAAGGACATTACATTCGACAGGGAATATATAGTATTCCTGAATGATGCAAACAAGCAAATCCATATTACACCGTACCTCGATATCAATCCTTCATCCGACGAATCAATGTCGCTAAGGCTGAGGAAAAGGGCAACAGGCCGGACTAAGCAGGATGCAAGCAGGAAAATCAGGGAAATGATCTACAATTACAGCATCCCTTCCGACACTGTAAGCATTGACGAATACTTCTCGCTTCCGGCAGGAAGCAAATGGTCAGTAAATAACATGGACCTGGATCTGTTTATTCCCGTGGGAACAAGGGTACATTTTGATAAAACAACTCTGGAAATGTTCAACCGCCGGTTTGAAAACAGATACCACGGATGGGACTATGACGAGGATTACGAAACTGAGAGCAAGGATTATACATGGGTCATGACTAATGACGGACTGAAGAAAAAAGCGGAGGCTGACCGGAGATGATAATAATGTACGGATCCGGAAACTGCCTCTAAAGCTTTGAGAACAGCTTATCGATCCCCAGACTTCTTACATCTTCGACAAAAGCCGCGTATCGCCCCTCCTGCATGTTTGTGACCGGAAGCCTGCAGGCACCGCAGTCGAGACCGGTATATTTCATAAACGCCTTGCCGACGGCCATCCCTCCGTACTTACCGAGAAGGTCTATCATTCTGACCGATAAGTGCTGAAGACGGCGGGCTTCATTGAGATTGCCCGCGTTGAATGCTTCGATAAGTTTCAGGTAAAGAGGCGCTGCATAATTGTACGTGCTCCCGACTGCTCCCCTGCAGCCGGTGACAAGCGCCGCAAGCAGGCATTCATCACGTCCCCACAGCATGTCATACCTGCCGCCCTTGTAATTGAGACACTTCATGAAATCCATAAGATCTTCATGAGTGTATTTTATTCCTGCAAAATTCGGGAGCATCTCCGATATCCTTTCCAGGAATCCGTACATCGGTACGTTAACCCCCGTGAGAACCGGAATGTGATAAAAGTATACAGGCATCCCGGGAACTGATTCGCCTATCCTTGTACAAAACTCGGCAAGCAGGCCGGGACATGCAGGCTTGAAATAATAGGGCGCTAAAATGGCTATCGCGGAAAGTCCGCACTCCTTTGAGTGAATTGCATTTTCAATGCATTCCCTGTATGATGTACCCCCTACCAGGTTTATAATACGAACCTTGCCTCCCGCCTTCAGAGGTTCAGCCCACTTTTCAGCCTGACGCTGCTTCTCCTTCTGGGTGAGCGAAGGCCCCTCCCCCGTCGACCCGTTGATGAATGCCCCGATAACCCCGTTGTTCTCAAGAAAATCATAATAGGTTCCTATCATGTCATATTCAATATTGCCCTGTTTGTCCATCGGCGTAAAAGGAGCAGCAACCAGTCCTTCAAATCTTCCTGTATCAATCATAATGCATTTCTTATAATCCATAAAAGTATAGAAAATTCAATAACATACTGAGGTAACGGGAATCAATTCCGAAAAACATGATGCCATAGAATACCTCAGGTTTTTTTATAGTACATTCGGAAACTGAATTGAAGATTGAAGAAATGTATGGCATGAGTATTGAATTGTCAAAAATACCAGGCTGTGATAAAACTGACATGACTTTGTATGTGTCTGTAATACAGCACCATAAAGCCCCCCTGGGGGGTTTGGGGATAGAAAACTGGAAAGCAGAGAGCTGGAAAGCAGAGAGTTGTGGGGGAAAAGGTTGGAGAGTAAAAGCACCATGATCCTTATGATCATGCATGCAATAAGCGGCAGGAAAATCCGTATAAACCATGTACCTGTCCAATAATAAATGAAGACCTGGCTTACATCAGGAGGAATCAGTATAATCCGTATACTGTCGGGACGCAGCAAAGTATTCCTGATAACCAAAGGAATGAAGAACATCCTGGTGGATACGGGCCTGGGTATTGAGTGGAAGCTTTTAAGGTTAAGGCTCAATAAACTGACTGTCTATCATATCGATTGCCTTATCCTTACTCATTCCCATTTTGACCACGCCGGGAATGCTGCCAGAATAAGAAAAGCCTTCAGGACACCCGTGATCATACACGGCAATGAAGCACATTTCCTGAAGTCGGGAACCAGTCCGGTTCCCGACGGTACCTTCACATACTCAAAGGCAATAATGAAGACGCTTTCAGGAATATCATCCTCAATAGGCAGATACCGCTCATGCAGGCATGACATTCTTGTCGAATCAAGGTATGAACTGAACAATTTCGGAATTGACGCGTATATTCTGCATACACCCGGACATACAGCCGGCTCCGTAAGCATAGTAATAGACAATGAAATAGCTATTGTTGGCGACACGATGTTCGGGATCTTCCCGGGATCGGTCTTCCCTCCCTTTGCTGAAGATCCCCGGCAGCTTATCAATTCATGGGGACAACTTCTTGATACCGGATGCTCATTGTTCCTCCCCTCCCACGGTTCCGCGAACACAAGGGAACTGGTGCAGAAAGAGTATCACAAACGCCGTTAATCACAATCCTAATCGCTTTGAGGCAAAACTGCAGATTGACTCAACCGTCGAATCAAGCCCAAGCCACGACGAATTAATGCAGAGATGATAGCTATCTGCCATTCCCCAGGGCTTGCTGCTGAAATAATTGTAATAGGCCGCCCTCTTCTTATCGGCTTTCTCAATATAATCACGGGCCTTTGCCGGTGTAAGCTTCTGCCGTTCAGCAATTCTCTTTACACGATCGGCAAGATCAGCCGTGATAAATATATTCAGGATACAGGGATGACCGCTTAGTACATAATCGGCGCATCTTCCGACAAACAGGCATGAACTTCTTTCAGCCAGTCTCCTGATAACATCACTCTGTATCTTGAACAGGGTTTCGTTGTTCAGATAATAAGTTGAAAAAGGCTCTTCGGCGATTGTGCCCCGAAGACTGAATAATCCTCCGAACACACTGTACGGCCTTTTCTCATCAGCCCGTTCAAAGAATTCCCTACCCAGTCCGCTTTCCTGGGAAGCTATCTGAATCAGTTCCTTGTCATAAAATGAAATGCCAAGCTTTGATGCAAGCTTCTCTCCTATGATCCGGCCCCCGCTTCCGAGCTGGCGACCGATGGTTATCACATATTTCCTTTCCATTTTACTTAAAGTTTTGCTTCATGGATTTTTTGCCTGAGAATCGACTTCCTGTACTGAACAGTAAGCATGTAAACAGCAACTATCGATGCAAGTGTATCGGCAACCGGCATGCTGATCCATACACCTTTGACTCCCAATAAGGCCGGGAATATCAATAATCCGGGCAACAGGAACAGGACCTGTCGTGTAAGCGACATGAAAATAGCTTTCCCGGCCATTCCTATACTCTGAAAAAAAGTTGAGGCAACCATCTGGAATCCCACGATGGGAAAAACCAGCATGACTATCCTCAAACCGTGAGCCGCGATATCTATCAGCTCCCCGTTGCTCGTAAACACTGAGGCAACGGCGTGAGGGAAGAGTTCACACAAGAGGAAGCCTAATGTCATTATTCCGCTTGCAAGAAATACAGTGAGCTTCAGAACGGAGGTAACCCTGTCATACTGCCTTGCGCCGAAATTATAGCCCGCAATGGGCTGCATCCCCTGATTAAGCCCTAAAACTATCATAACAAACAAGGCTGCAATCCGGTTTATGATACCGTAAGCACCTACAGCCATATCGCCCCCATGCCTGATAAGGCTCTGGTTGATAATAATCACAATTACACTCGAAGTCATGTTCATCAGAAAGGGAGCCAGTCCGATCGACATGGAATCCTTTACGATCTTGAATTGCAGCCTGAATGTCTCCCCGCGGATATGGATGTAGCGTTTCCTGTCGGTGAAATAGAGCAGCTGCCACAACATCATCGATGTCTGGGCAATCACCGTTGCCAGAGCGGCACCCTTTATGCCCCAGTGAAATACAAAAATAAAAACAGGTGCAAGTACTATGTTGATGATTACCGAAAAAATAGTGGCGTTCATCGACCTTACCGGGTTTCCAGAGGCACGCATAAGGGCATTCAGGCCAAAATACATGTGAGTTACAGGATTGGCAAGGGTGATTATTACCATGAAATCGTGGGCATAGGGCAGGGTGTCATGACTGGCGCCGAAGAAGAAGAGAATGGAATCGAGAAACAAGAGTACAACCAGGGAGTACAGCGACCCCAGGATCAGGTTGAGAACAAGCACATTCCCCAGGATGGCATTCGCCGAATCATAGTCCTTCTGACCAAGCCGGAGCGACATCAGGGCTGAAGCGCCAACACCTACAAGAGATCCGAAAGCCGCGGCCAGGTTCATCAGAGGAAAGGTGATCGCGAGACCTGAAATGGCAAGAGCGCCAACCCCCTGTCCGATGAATATACTGTCGATAATATTGTACAGCGATGCCGCCGTCATGGCGATCACCGAAGGAATGGCATACTGAAGAAGAAGCTTCCGTATATTCTCCGTGCCAAGTGCAAGATGAGATCCCCGTGGTTCCATAATTCAAAGCTCAATATTATAAGAAAAGTAAGTAACAAACTGAGATTTGTTCAATTAAATTTGCAGCAAAGATTATCTTTATCCAAAACCAACATAATGAAGTTTCCCAAATCATACCTCATCATCGCTGCACTGGTTGTCCTGGCAATAATTCTGCTTTCAGGAAAACTGATTGCATGGGGCCTCGCGGTGCTCGGTGCGGCATTGATAATCCTGGGTATCCAGCAGCTGATCAAACTGAATGTGAAAGTTACCCTGTTTGAAAACAATATCAAAAAACTCGACGAGAAGAACAATGAACTCATCAAGCAGAACAAGGAACTCACCGAGGAAAACAGCTTCCTCAGGGAAAGGCATTTCCAGGTCAGCCAGATAAAGAGCATACTTGAACTCAACCTGTTTGAAATAGAAACGAAATTCACACGTCCGGTCAGCAGAAAGGAAGAATACGACGGCAGGGATATCAAGTACTTCGGAAGCCTTAGTGTTACGCTGAACGCGAAATACGGTATCGACATAAAGGAACTCAGATTCAAATACGATAGTGAAAACGATGTCCTTACCATTGCCAATATTAATCCCAGATTCCTTTCCTTCGGTACCAGGAAAATGGAATGGGATTTCTTTGAGATCTTCGAATACCGGAGCCAGAATATTTTTGCCGACAGGAAATGGATGGTAAGCTACGATCTATTCGAGTATGCAAACAAGATAAAGGAGAAATACAGAATGAGCGTTGAAAACTCGATAGAGAAAGGACCAGAGGAACTTGAATGGATCTACAAACCCATCAGGCAAAATGTGGAAAACGCGATAAATGTGCTTTTCAGAAGCATGTACCCGAATATAGAGATCATTGATGAGGCTGACGAATCATTTATACCTATCGAAAAACTGTCATTCAACCCGGAACCGGTAAAGAAGAAACTGGAACAGCATACATGATTGGCGTCTGCCGGCTTTTCAGCAATCAGTAAAGCATCCTCACCCTGATCGTCCCCCTGATAGCTTTCAGTTCCTCCAGTACTTCCGCGCCCAAACAGCTTTCGGTATCAACTATGACATATCCTAAATCTGCATCGGTCTGGAGATATTCACCCGCTATGTTTATTCCTCTTGAAGTGAAAACATAGTTGACCTCCCTGAGGATTCCCGGTTCATTCCTGTGAATATGAAGAAACCTCTGGGCATTGTTGTTGGGCTGAAGTGAAAGCTGGACAAAATTGGTGGCTCCGATGGTTGATCCGGTATCACTGTAGTTGACCAGTTTCTCAGCCACCTCGGCCCCGATGTTCCGCTGAGCCTCAATCGTGCTTCCTCCTACATGCGGCGACAGGATCACATTGTCGTACTTCTGAAGCTCGGAAACAAAAGGATCATTGTTTGAAGCAGGTTCATCAGGAAAAACATCAAGAGCTGCCCCAAGAAGACGTCCCGACTCCAGCGCCGAGATCAGTGACTTGACGTTGACCACGGAGCCCCTGGATGAATTCACAAGACATGTCCCCCAACGCATCTGCGATATTTCCTTTTCGTCTATCAGGTTCCTGGTATCCGGAGTCTCCGGAACATGAAGAGTCACAATATGCGAAAGCGACAGAAGCTCTTCAAGAGAAGAACAGGCAACTGCCTTGCCCAAACTGAGCTTTTTTTCAATGTCATAATAAAAGACATTCATTCCCAGCGCCTCTGCAAGAACCGAGACCTGTGAACCAATATGTCCGTAACCCACGATACCCAGATTCTTGCCCCTGACCTCAAAACTATTGGTCGCCGACTTGAGCCACCTTCCCCTGTGGGCTGCCGCATTCTTTACAGGAATGTTCCTCATCAGTAGAATAGCCTCGGCAATAACCAGCTCTGCAACCGACCTCGTGTTAGAAAAGGGCGCGTTGAAAACCGGTATCCCCATCAGCCTCGCGGCATGCCCGTCAACCTGGTTAGTACCTATACTGAAACACCCTATCGCAAGAAGCTTACCCGCTTCCTCCAGAACATCCTTAGTAATATTTGTCCTCGATCTGATCCCTATGATATTCGCCGTGCTGATCTTTTCTTTCAGAAGATCTTCGTCGAAGGCATTGGGGTATGACTCTATATTATGATAACCTCTCGAATTGAAAAATTCAACAGCACTCTTGTTTATTCCCTCAAGCAGAAGAACCTTTATCCTGTCCTTATCAAAAGAATATTTCTTTCCCATTTTTCCGAAAATATATTTAAGCAAAAACTGTATTTGGGCTTACAAATATAAAAATAATATACTCGTAAGCTTCATTTTTAATGAATATCGGCAATGATGGCTATTATTCTTATTCTTTATTATTTATACCGCCTTCACTAACTTTCCCCAATCCCCCGGCTTTAGCGAAGAGCTGTTATATAAGTCGTTTTTGCCTTAAAATAGCTGACAGCTTAAAAAAGAATCGTAAATTTACTCCTGATTGTTAAATAATTAACAGCAATGGTTGAATTATACCGCGGATTTTCTGAAGGATTCTATGACATGATCCGCTACCGGGAGAGGGACAGCGTTGATATATCTTTCGACTTCGTAGGCGGGAAGCTGTCCAATAACTCAAAGGATTTCGAATTATCCTGTTTCAAATAAATATAAAGAAAGGCCATATGACAAATTCCACTAAATCTCCGTTGAAAACATTGAAGATCTTTATTCATGCAGCAGCAATCATCCTGATCTCTGCCGCAACTTTTTCCTGCAGTGAATATCCTTCCGAACCTGTTGACTATGTAAATCCCTATATGGGAAATATAAGCCATCTTCTTGTCCCCACCTACCCCACCGTTCACCTCCCGAACAGCATGCTGAGGTTCTACCCCGACAGGGAGAGCTATACATCCAATACCATGAGGGGATTCCCTCTCAACGTGATATCCCACCGCTCGGGAAAGATTTTCAACCTTGCACCCGCCGGTGACAATGCCGGAGATGTCAGACGCCTTCCCGGATTCAGCTATGACAATGAAACCATCACTCCGTATTATTATTCAGTTACCCTTGAGGAACCTTTATGTGATGTGAAATTCGCTCCCGCGGCAAAATCGGGATTCTTTTCGCTAAGTTTCCCTGAAGACGCCCATCCCGGAGTGGTGATCCGCACAACCGGCCAGGGAGAACTCATAGGCCAGGGCAACAGTATCTCCGGATTTGATACATTCAACGGGGTAAAAACATATCTCTATCTTGAATTCAGCCCCGAACCCCCGGCTTTTGACCCCGCACCCGACAGCCGGGCTATAACGGCGGTTTTCGATGATGAGAAAGGAAGTGAAATAAATATCCGCTACGGTATATCATATATTGATACCGGCCAGGCTAAAAAAAATCTTCAGAACGATATCTCCGGATGGAATATCGGGGAAGTATCTTCGGCTGCCAGGGATAAATGGAATTCGGTACTATCATCCGTGAGCATTGAAGGAGGAACGGAACAACAAAAAAGAGTGTTCTATACTTCCCTGTACCGGTGCTTCGAAAGGATGATAGATATTACGGAAGACGGACAGTATTTCAGCGTCTGGAGCAAGCGTATTGAAGCGGCAAACGACACTGCTTTCTTCACCGACGACTGGGTGTGGGATACCTACCTTGCACTTCACCCTCTGCAGCTTATCCTGAACCCGGGCAAACAGGATGAGAAACTGACTTCATACATACGAATGGCAAGGCAGTCGGGTTGGATGCCGACATTCCCCACTGTTACCGGAGACAATCACGCCATGAACGGGAATCACTCCACGGCTGTCTTCCTGGATGCATGGAACAAGGGTATCCGTGGTTTTGACCTGGAAGAAGCCTATGAACATCTGAAAAACACCATCCTGCATGAGACAAAACTGCCCTGGGTAAAGGATAGCGCCACCTGGCTGGATGAATTTTACGATCGCGGGGGATTTTTTCCCGCCCTCCGCGAAAACGAAGAGGAAACCTGCATGAAGGTGCATTCATTCGAAAAGCGGCAGTCGGTGGCAGTAACCCTCGCAACCTGCTACGACGACTGGTGCATGGCACAGATGGCAAGGGAACTCGGAAAAGAGGATGATTATAATTTCTTTATCAAAAGAAGCCTTAACTACAGAACGCTCTTCAACAAGGAAACAGGATTCTACCATCCGAAGGACAGCTTCGGCAACTGGATCGAGCCTTTCGATTACCGCTACGACGGCGGACTGGGAGCCCGCGACTATTATGACGAGAATAACGGCTGGACATACATCTGGCAGCCTTACCACGCATTCGACGACCTTATCTCGATGATGGGGGGAAAGGAAGCTTTCGATCATAAACTCGACCGGCTATTTACCGAGAGCCTCGGCAAATCAAAATGGCAGTATTACGCCACGCTCCCGGATGCCACCGGGAACGTCGGACAGTTCGTGATGGGAAATGAACCATCGATGCACATAGCATACCTGTATAACCTTGCAGGCAAACCCTGGAAAACACAGAAACGGGTAAGAATGCTTATGGATACATGGTTCAGGGACGACCTGATGGGAGTTGCAGGAGATGAGGACGGAGGCGGATTGTCGGCCTTCTATGTTTTTTCTGCAATGGGATTTTACCCCATAACACCAGGGCTGCCTGAATACCAGATAGGAAGCCCCCTGTTCAGTAAAATTACCATCCGGCTTAATAACGGAAAAACTTTTACCGTCATAGCAAGAAATAACAGCATTGAAAACAAGTACATCCAATCGGCAACACTCAACGGCAGGGAACTGACCGGAACAGTATTGGACCATAAGGATATTGCCGGGGGAGGAACCCTGATCCTGGAAATGGGCAACAAGCCCAACCGCGAGTGGGGTGTCACCGGCAGCACTGATTGAATGTCAGACGAAAGAATTCCGGCTCAGAACCTGAAGCCCGCGGACAAACCGAATCCCAGGTTCTTTTTAGATGTCTGATCGTTGGGCAGACTGTAATCGGGGTTGAGTTTCATCAAACCCAACTGTCCGTTAAGATGGGCAAAAAGCCCATTGTACATTTCGTAGCCTACCAAAACTCCGGCCCCGGCATCCAGTCCTCTGTAATAAACATGGCTTGCCGGTTGATCTGTGGCATCATCCTTGAATTTTACATTGAGTTCGGTTGTTACCGGGCCGATTTTTGTACGTTCGTTCCCAAAAAGTCCATAGGCTCCGTAGGGCCCTGCCCCAAGAAGAAAATGTCCATTTCCTGCATGAGGCCTGAACAGAACAAACAAAGGAACTTCAACATAAGCCAGATTGGTAGTTTTACTTATGTCGTCGATAACGATGCGCTGCCTTGAACCCTTCAGACTGACATTGATTCCCGGCTGGACCCAGAGATCCCGGAATACAGGTAAAAGAAGGTTTGCACCTGCATGAACCGCCGGATTAAAATTGTTATCAAGTTTGTCGCCCCAGTAGTTCTTACCTATAAATGTCTGAACCCCGCCGCCTGCCAGAACGCCAAAGCTTGCACCCGTATCAGCTTTCACCCTCCTCTTCTGCCCCAATGCAGCCGGAAACAGTATACTTAGAATAAAAATGACTGCAAAAAGTCTTGTCTGCATTAATTCAGCATTGTCAAATTACTCGGCAGCTTCTTTTTTGGCTTGCTCAACCATCTTCTCATTGGCAGTGATAAGGAACTCAACCCTCCTGTTCTGAGCCCTTCCTTCCTCGCTGTCATTGTCATATTTTGGCATTGTCTCCCCAAAACCCTTTATGTTCAGCCTCGTGTTGTTTATCCCCTTTGAGGCAAGATAAGATGAAACGGCACCTGCCCTTCTCTCCGACAAAGTCTGGTTGTATGCTTCCGAACCACTGCTGTCAGTATGACCCTGCAATTCAATATCGGTGTCGGGATATTCATTCAGTATATTTACCAGCTGATCGAGATTTGATTTTGCCTGTGTTGACAGGTCCGCCTGATCAAAACCGAAAAGGATCTGGCTGCTCAGCTCCACGACTATCCCTTCTCCAACACGCTCTACCTTTGCTTCCGGGACTTTATCCTTGATTTCCTCGGCCTGCTTATCCATCTGATTTCCAATAATGGCGCCTGCTGCACCACCAACAGCTGCCCCTATTATGGCGCCAAGGGCAGTATTACCCGATGCACGGCCTATTACTGCACCCATAGCTGTTCCAGTTGCAGTTCCAACAACCGCACCTTTCTGTGTCTTGTTCATCGATGCACATCCCTGTAAAATCAGGGCTGCACTCAGAATAATAATTGTCAAGTTTTTCAATGTTTTCATAATAATATAATATTGATTTTAATGGTATGATAGCCTGCCCCGCTCAAGCGGGGGAACCCACATGTTTGAAAAATATATTCATACGTGTTTGTGTATGCAATACATGTGGGTTTCATTACCGGTAGTTTTATTAAAGTGATACTGAAAATAAGCATCAGTTAAACCTGTCGCGAAATTAAAAATTGTTTGTTTTAAAAAAAACACTAAATTACTATCAGTTCACGAACGGTATCTTCAATTTACCCGATGCCGTTATTTGATTATTATTCATTATGTTACAAAAAACTAAAAATTATGGCTGTACTAAAAGTTATTGAGATTATGTCGTCTTCCGGGAAAAGCTGGGAAGATGCGGCTGCCAAAGCAGTTAAAACTGCAGCAAAAACCGTCAGGGAAATCCGTTCTGTATATGTTCAGGATATGAGCGCGGTGGTTAACAATGATAAAATCACTGAATTTCGCGTTAATTTAAAGATCACTTTCGAAGTCATTGAAGACTGACAGGGAAAATGGATTTGTAAATTATTCCAGGTTTTAAATGCAAATTCCAAATCACAAATAAATCTGAAGTATTAATCTAAAAGTAAAATTATGGGACTGATTTCGTTCATTAAGAATGCAGGAGAAAAAATCTTTAAATCGGAAGAGAAAAGAGAACAGGAAAAAGCTGATCTGATCCTTTCTCATATAAAGAAGTTTGGATTCGACACAAGCGATATCAAGGTAAAGGTCGATGATGACAAGGTAATCCTCATGGGCAGCGTTGATACCATTGATAACAGGAATAAAGTTATTGTTACCGCCGGAAATATTGAAGGGATAGCAAAGGTCGATGACTGGCTGGTTGTTAAGAATCCTCCGGCTGTAGCTCCTCCCCCTCCTGAAAAACAGTATTACACTGTCAAAAAAGGTGATTACCTATCCAAAATTGCAAAAGAGGTATACGGCGATGCCAGGAAATACAATATAATATTCGAGGCAAACAAACCTATGCTCAAGGATCCCGATCTCATTTACCCGGGACAGGTGCTTGTGATTCCGCCGCTCCCCTGATAAGAAGACCAGGGGAATGAAATAAAAAGGGGGTACCACCTGTACCCCTTTTTATTAAGCGCCTTATCAGGTATTCTCCTGTTGTCCCCCTTCGGCGCTCTTTTTCTTGATATTCTCAGCAATATCCTCGAGTTTATCGGCCGTCTTTTCAGCAGTCTTCTTACCGAATTCCTTCAGTTTTGCCACTGCATCACCGGTCTTGTCTTCCATTTTGTCGGCAAAAGCTTCCAGCTTTTCCTTAACACCGCTCTCCTTTATATCCTCAATCTTGTCCTCAATATAATCCTCGGCCTTATCATAGGTCTCCTTAACCTTTTTAAAAGCCTGGGTTTGTTTTACGTCTTCCACCTTGTCATCGATAAAGTCATCGGCTTTGTCAAGCAGCTTCTTCGCCTTGTCCAGCAATCCTTCCTTTTTAGGTTCAGCCGGTTCCGGATTCTTATTTTCTTCCATTTGATTTAAGTATTAGATGTGATTTCAATTTTAGATAAGCCATCAATTCGTGATCGAAGTTTAAAGTTATAAAAATTATCAATATCAGCATGCATAAGCCGTCCCAAATTAATTAATCTGCAATATCTTTAGAAAATAATTCTGAATCATGGAAAAGGAGATCATTACAGCAATAGCAATAGGGATAGGATTGAGCGCAAGCTGCGGATTCAGGGTATTTGTTCCGATGCTCATTGCAGGTATTGCGGCAAAAATGAACTTATTCCCCGTCACCGAAGGATTTCAGTGGCTTGCCGGCTGGCCGGCCATAATCAGCTTTGCTACAGCAACGGTTGTCGAAATACTTGCTTACTACATTCCCTTCGTCGACAACCTTCTAGATACCATCGCAACTCCACTCGCGGTCGGAGGTGGAACAATATTGCTTGCATCGGTACTGCCGATTGATAATGAATTCCTGAAATGGGTTTCGGGATTCCTGTTCGGAGGAGGCGCCGCGGCTACAGTGCAGGGAGGAACAGTGCTGACACGACTTGCATCGGCAAAACTAACTGCCGGTGCCGGAAATGCTGTAGTAGCAAGCGGTGAACATGCTGCCGCGTTCGGGATATCCGTGCTGTCGTTGTTCATCCCCCTGATAATAGCTGCCCTGATAATAATTCTGATTATATGGTTCATCACAAGATTCGGGAAAAGGTTGTTTTTGAAAACCCGTACTGCACATTCATACGGGAAGATTTTTACTAATATTTTTCTGATATGAACACCGACAATTTCCTGTTTGCCCTTGGATTAACCGTTTTTGCCGGCCTTTCGACCGGAGTGGGCAGCCTGATGTCATTCATGTCGAAAAAGTTCAATCCCAAATTCCTGGCCGGAGCCCTTGGCTTTTCTGCAGGAGTAATGATCTATGTATCCCTGGTCGATATCTTCGCGAAAGCAAAGGATTCCCTGGTTATCTCCTTCGGGGGAAAAACGGGATACTGGTATACCATCGTTTCCTTCTTCTCGGGCATTGCACTTATAGCGCTGATTGACAGACTAATCCCGTCATACGAAAACCCTCACGAAATAAAAAAATTTGCAAACGGCAAAGCGGCGGATAAAAATACCGAAAGCAGACTGATGAGAATGGGCTTGTTTTCAGCTCTTGCCATTGCCGTACATAACTTCCCAGAAGGACTTGCAACCTTCATGGCTGCCCTCACCGACCCAACACTGGGGATAAGTATCGCTGTCGCAGTGGCCATCCACAACATACCCGAAGGAGTGGCTGTATCCGTTCCAGTCTATTATGCAACCAAAAGCAAAAGAAAAGCCTTCTGGCTCTCTTTCCTCTCAGGCCTGGCTGAACCGGTCGGAGCAATTATCGGATTTTTCATACTTCGGCCTTTTTTCAGCGAGGCTACCTTTGGCGTGATATTCGCGGCAGTCGCGGGTATAATGATCTATATTTCACTCGATGAACTGTTGCCCACCGCCGAGGAATACGGCGAACATCATATCGCGATAGGCGGCCTTGTGGCAGGAATGCTGGTGATGGCCATGAGCCTCCTGATGTTCGTATGAGCAGAAAAACTTCTTATGATTTGCCCCTCAGGTATTATGGCAAGATCAATATTCCCCGCCAAAATGTTTTCAACGCTGTGCAACTATAGTCTGAAAACTTTCTCCGGCTTAGGACAAGTTTCACGGAAAAGACTTAATTTTAGTTTGTTTTTCCAGAACCGAAGTTATAGCTATTTAACGGTCTAACAATATTAAGAAATGACTGCAGAAACGACACAGAAACAAGCTTCCAGATGGACGGGAGTAGTGAAAAAAACGAAGAGGATTTTTAACTGGATACTGGGGATTATCTTTGTTCTCCTTGCTGTTTTCATTTACTTCAAGTATTTCTTCACCTACAGCGAAGGATACCGCGCCGGATTGCTCCAGAAATTCTCGAACAAGGGAATTTTCTTCAAAACATATGAAGGAGAACTTATCCTGAGCAGTGTTTCAAGCACGGCACATGTGACTATCGCATCCGAAAAATTTAATTTCTCGGTGCTTGAAAAAGATATGAACATGAGTTTTGACACTCTCCAGGGCCGTAATGTGATAGTGCACTATATCGAGAAAAAAGGCGCCGTGCCGTGGAGAGGCGACTCCAGATATATTGTAGACAGCATTGCCGTAAGGGACTGACACCTGCAGCATTTGCGCGGTCGCGATAATGCAGCGGATATTTCTACTTGATTACCTTCTTCATAATTCCAAGCACTCCCCTGATAAAGGTAGCGCTTGTAAGCACTTTAACAACCGGGTGAACGCCTGTCCGCCCGCGGGTATAAGTTGTCCGCCTGCTTCTTCCTTCCTGCCCGCGGGCTGTTTCCTGCTGCTTGCGGGATGCTTCTTCCTCCGCCCACCTGCCGGCCCTTTCAATCTTGGCATTCAGCATTTCATACGCGCTTTCCCTGTCAATAGTCTGGTTGTACTTGCTGACCAGATTTGACGACCTGTTTATTGAATCTATCTCTTCAGGGCTCAGAATATCCATCCTGCTCTGGGGAGCCCTTACCATCGTAACCGCCAACGGTGTCGGAATGCCTTTTTCATTCAGAGCCGTCACCAGGGCCTCTCCCGTTCCAAGCGATGTAAGCACCTCGTCAGTCTTATAGAAATCGGATATTGGGAAGTTTTCTGCAGTGAGCCTGATAGCCTGCCTGTCGACAGCCGTAAAAGCCCTCAGGGCATGCTGAATCTTGAGCCCGAGCTGCGAGAGAACCTCTTTGGGCACATCCATCGGATTCTGGGTTACAAAAAACACTCCGATACCTTTCGAACGAATCAGCTTTACTATGGTCTCAATCTGGGTAAGAAGCGTCTTGCTGGCTTCCTTGAATATAAGGTGGGCCTCATCAATGAAAATAACCAGTTCGGGCTTGTCAGGATCCCCCCTTTCCGGCATCTCATTGTAAACCTCAGCCAGCAGGCAAAGCATGAATGTTGAAAAAAGCTTGGGCTTGTCCTGAATATCGGTAAGCCTTAGGATATTGACATAGCCCCTCCCATCCTTATCCTTCCTCATCAGATCGGCAATATCAAATGACTCCTCGCCGAAGAAGAGATCCGCATCCTGCTGCTCAAGCTCCAGAAGCTTCCTGAGAATCACCCCTGTCGACGTTGCGGAAATCTTTCCGTATTCCTTCTCTATTTCAGCCTTGCCCTCTTCGGTCACATACTGAAGCACCTTCTTCAGATCCTTCAGATCGAGCAAAGGCATTTTATGGTCATCACAGTACTTGAAAACAACTGACAGCACCCCTCCCTGCGTGTCATTCAGATCGAGTATCCTTGAAAGAAGCACCGGTCCGAATTCCGATATGGTCGCTCTCAGCCTCACCCCGTTCTGACGTGATATAGACATTAGTTCCACAGGATAACCCTTCGGTTCAAAAGGAAGTCCGATCTTTGACAACCTTTCTGTGATAAAAGGCTTTTCCTCTCCCGGTTTTGCCAGTCCGCTTAGATCGCCCTTGACATCCATCAGCAGTACCGGAACCCCCTTCTCAGAGAGATGCTCCGAAATAACCTGAAGCGTTTTTGTCTTTCCTGTTCCCGTCGCACCGGCAATAAGCCCGTGCCTGTTCATTGTCTTCAGGGCTACCCTCACCAGGGCTTCGCCTCCCAGGGGAACACCATCAAGCATCGCTCCACCAATAACTATCGAGTCGCCCTTGAAGGCATAACCGCTTTTAATGTGCTCTGCAAATGATTCTTTCCTGTCCATTTTCTTTTGTTTTTACCCGCTTAAACGGAGGTATGCAATTTAGTACTTTAGCTTCAGTTTTCAAAAAGGGCGGCAATATTCTGAAAGTGCCAGTCTTATCAAACAGAATTTCCTTTCACTGAAACGAAAGGGATAAATATGGCTTAAATGACATAATGGCATTATTAGTCGTCTAAATAGATTATTTGGTCGATATAAAAGCTATTTTAATAGACAAAATGGCCTCCTGTAAGTTAAAATAACGCTCCCGTTTTTTAAAAAAACAAATTAATATTATATTTGACATTGAAACAAGAATTTAAACATTCCTGATTCATTTTATATTAATACAATTAAATTTAATCTTATGGCAAAGTTTGAAGTTTATCAAAGCGGAAAAAAGAATGAATTCCGTTTCCGTCTGAAAGCCGACAATGGTCAGACAATTCTCAGCAGTGAAGGCTACACAAGCAAAGCATCATGCCTTAACGGGATCGACTCTGTGAAAAAAAATGCCGCTGATCCAAAGAGATTCAACAAAACCACAACCCCAACCAACATGTTCAGGTTTTCCCTTACAGCCGCGAACAATCAGATTATCGGGACCAGCCAGAACTACAAATCCGAAAGCGGCCGCGATAATGGTATTGAATCAGTAAAGAGGAATGCCCCCAAGGCTGAGATCAAGGAAGTTGAAGAATAATCAGTTAAGTGTTTGAATAACCGCATTGAATCAATCATTGCGGTTTTTTTTATCTTTGCGGCATTAGTAATACATTCATTTACCACATGAAATCAAGACTTTTATTTTTATCCGCGGCATTACTGATGCTCGCCACTGCTTCGACGGCACAGGTAACCGATGCCGAAAAGAAGCTGAAAACAATCAATACCGACACTATTATGGGATGGAAGAAAGGTGGCATCTTTGCAATCAACCTCTCCCAGACCTCTCTCACCAACTGGGCCGCGGGCGGTCAGAACTCCGTTTCCGTCAACGGTATACTGAGTGCCTTTGCCAACTATAAACAGGGCAAATCGGCATGGGACAATTCTCTCGACCTGGGATACGGCATCCTGAAACAGGGAAAGCAGGATGTGATGAAGACCGATGACAAAATCGACCTGCTTTCCAAATTCGGAAGGGAAGCATTCAAAAACTTCTACTGGTCAGCCCTGGGCAACTTCCGTACGCAGATGCGCCCGGGCTACAAATATCCCGACACCGACAGCAAAATTTCAGATCTATTTGCCCCGGCATACTTGTTGTTCGCTGCCGGTCTCGACTATAAGCCAAACCCATATTTCAGCGCATTCATTGCACCGCTTACTTCAAAAATTACCTTCGTCACCGACAAGGCCCTTTCCGATGCAGGCGCTTTCGGAGTTGAGCCGGGTAAAACATCAAGAAGCGAAATCGGAGGATACATAAGAGCAATATGGTCAAAAAACGACTTTAAAGGCGAATTCCTTAAAAACGTGGCTGTTACATCCAAAATCGACCTGTTCTCAAATTATGCAAATAAGCCACAGAATATTGACATTACCTGGGAAAACCTCATAGGTCTGAAAGTTAATAAGTTCATATCTGTGAACTTCAATACTGTACTCATCTATGACGACGACATCATGGTTCCAGTCGACAGGAACGGCAACGGGGAATTCGAAGAATTAGAAGCCCCCGGACCCAGGATCCAGTTCAAGGAAATATTAGGCCTTGGATTTTCTTATAATTTCTGATAATTAACCTTTACAATCTGAAACAATGAAGTTCTTAGACGAATTCAAAACCTTTGCCATGAAAGGCAATATGGTCGACATGGCCGTTGGTATCATCATCGGCGGTGCATTCGGAAAAATTGTATCATCACTGGTTGCCGACATCATCATGCCACCCATAGGTGTTCTGCTCGGAGGTGTCAATTTCACCGATCTGGCCCTGACAATAAAAAAGGCAAGCGATACTGCTGAAGCCGTTACATGGAATTACGGCAATTTCATCCAGGTTGCCATCGATTTCCTTATAATAGCATTTTCCGTGTTTCTTCTTGTTAAAGCAATCAATTCCATGAAGAAGAAAGAGGAAGAAGCAGCCCCTGCCCCTCCTCCGGCTCCCACGAAGGAACAGGAGTTGCTCACTGAGATCAGGGATCTTCTGAAAAAATAGATACCGGCAACCAAAGCAATAAGGACATGCCCGGGCATGTCCTTATTTGCCTAAACACCTTTGATATGAATAACTTCATGCAACTCCGGATCAGCCTCGCGGCTTTTCTGATCATCCTGTTGAATGATCCTTCACAGGGGCAGGAAACAATACCCGATATGAAGATATGGTTCAACAAACCAGCAGCAACATGGAATGAGGCGCTTCCTGTCGGCAACGGCAGCCTGGGAGCCATGATATTCGGAGGACCCTCAACAGAGAGGCTTCAGCTTAATGAAGAATCGGTGTGGACCGGATCACCGCGATGGGATGCTAATCCTGATGCCCTGAAAAATCTTCCGCGCGTACGGCAACTTCTTTTCGAAGGGAAATATACAGAAGCCGAAAAACTGGCACAGAACGGGATCATGGGCAGTTTTAAAAGAGATAATGCTTCCAGCTATCAGACTCTTGGCGATTTGATACTTGAGTTTTCACACCCTAGCGCTGTCTCCAACTACCGCCGCGAACTCGATATCTCCGAAGCTGTTGCTGCCGTGACCTATTCTTCGGGACAAATCAACTACAGGAGAGAAGTCTTTTCAAGTGCCCCCGATCAGTCACTGGTTATGAGGATCACCGCCGATAAACCCGGAGCTGTCACTTTCACTGCCCGGCTTTCACGACCAGGCAACAAAGCCCTTATAAAGGCCGACGGTAACCTCATCTCGATGAGCGAACACACTGGGAACGGTAACGGGGTGAAGCTGGAAGCCCTGCTGAAAATACTCAGCGAAAGCGGAACTCTTTCTTCGGGCGGAGACAGTATAAGAATTGAAAAAGCAAACTCGGTTGTTATATTGCTCACGGCGGCAACCGACTATTTTGCTCCCGATCCTGCATCCCGGGCGCTTGAGAGACTTGAAAAGGTTTCGGCACGCCCTTTCGCCGACATCAAAAGTGACCATCTTGTCGATTACAAAAGTTACTTCAACAGACTCTCCATCGATCTCGGATCGTCCGACGGCAATTACTTCACAACCGATGCCCGTATAGCTGCAATTCAAAACGGCTATCACGACACCGACCTTATCGAGCTTTACTACCAGTTCGGAAGATACCTGCTTATAAGCAGTTCCCGCCCGGGCGGCCTGCCTGCAAACCTTCAGGGAATATGGGCCGACGGACTCAACCCGCCATGGAGCGCCGATTATCATATAAATATAAACATCCAGATGAATTACTGGCCGGCCGAAATAACCAATCTGGGTGAGATGGCGCTTCCCTTCGCCGATTTTATCAACGCCATGAGGCCCAGCGCCGCGAGAACCGCGAAAGAAGTATACGGGCTGAAAGGAATAGTAGCCCATTATACAACCGACGTATGGCATTACTCTGAACCCCTGGGAGCAATCGTATATGGGATGTGGCCCATGGGAATTGCCTGGAGCTGCCAGAATATTTGGGACCACTATCTTTTTAGCGGCGACACCGGATACCTTCAAAACAAGGCTTATCCGCTTATGAAGGAATCGGCTGAATTCTGCATGGGATGGCTGGTTACCGATCCCCGAACGGGATACCTGGTCTCGGGGCCCTCGATATCACCCGAGAACAGGTTCAGGATCCCCGGTGGCCAGGGAACCGCCAGCATGGTGATGGGACCAACCATGGATCACATGATAATCCGCGACTTGTTTCAGAACACCATCAAAGCCGGCCAAATCCTTGATACCGACAAGGCTTTCAGGAAAAAACTGGAAAAGACACTTGAAAAACTCACTCCCGTAAGGACCGGATCTGACGGCAGAATACTGGAATGGTCGGAGGAACTTGAGGAACACGAGCCCGGACACAGGCATATCTCTCATCTTTACGGCCTGCATCCCGGAAACCAGATAACACAGCAGGAACATCCCGAGCTCCTGGAGGCTGCAAGGAAGACAATTGATTACAGGCTTGCTCACGGCGGTGGTCATACAGGATGGAGCAGGGCATGGATCATAAACTTTTTCGCCCGCCTGAAAGACGGTGAAAAAGCTTATGAGAATGTCTACGCGCTGCTAAGAAATTCGACCCTTGATAATCTTTTTGACAATCACCCGCCTTTTCAGATAGACGGCAACTTCGGAGGTACGGCCGGGATCACCGAAATGCTCATTCAGAGCCATGCCGGAGAACTGGAACTGCTCCCAGCCCTGCCTGAGGTATGGAAAACGGGACATATCCGCGGAGCAATGGCAAGGGGTGGATTTGAAACTGATATTGAATGGGAAAACGGGGAACTGAAAACAGTGTCCGTCACATCAAAGCTGGGAAATCCCCTGAAACTGACTTACAGGAACCTGGTGTTCAAGCTTGATGCCACAGATAAAGGCAGGACCTACAGCTTTAACAAAAACCTGGAACCAGTGCAGGGTCAATAAATGATCCCGCTTTATTTCAGCCTTCCTCCCTTTAGAGTGCCCTGCCATTCCTTCAGCTCCCTTCGACTGATTCAGGCCGGAAAGCCCATGGCTTTGCCCGAAAAACGCCCCTCCCGGGTCTAAAGAAATCACTTTTTTTCGTATTAACGGCGCGTAAAATCTGATTACATTTGCGCTGAAAAAATCCGCCAGGGATGAAAAAACCGGCTGACGAAGAAAAGGGGAAGAAGCTTTTCGGTTTCTCAAGGAACATCTTTTTCACAGGCCTTACCAGCTTCCTGACCGATACTTCAGTCAAGATGGTCTATTCGGTAATG
>JAXDBC010000063.1:0-19825 GCA_034679225.1 Bacteroidales bacterium
AACAACGGACTTTTGGCGGTTCTGATCTTTTCAACAACACTCATTACACTAAATCTTATAAATTCGGGGCAAGCCACCTGGCAGCCTCTTCAACAGTCATTTTCTTTCTCGATGCATAGTCCCTGAGTTGATCTTCCCCTATTTTGCCCACATTGAAATAGGACGAAAGCGGATGAGAGAAGATATAGGCGCAGACGGCAGCCGGAGGTATCATTACGAAATTTTCGGTCAGACCGGCTCCGGTGTTCCTTTCTGCCTCGAGGAGCTCAAATATAACACGTTTTTCGGTATGATCGGGACAGGCAGGATAACCGGGTGCAGGCCTTATCCCCCTGTAACGGTTCTTCAGGAGCTCTTCTGTCGTCAGCTCCTCCCCTGCCGCGTAACCCCAGTATTCCTTTCTCACCCTCTCATGGAGATACTCCGCGGCAGCCTCGGCAATACGGTCGCTCAGTATCCTGATCATAATGCTTGCATAATCATCATCCCCGTATCTTTTCAGGACATCGTCGCCAAGAGCTGCCGTAACCACAAAAGCTCCGGCCCAGTCGGTCAGGCCCGATGATTCGGGAGCAACATAATCCGCCAGGCAAAGATTCGGGACACCCTTTTCCTTCTGCTCCTGGTTTCGCAGGAAACTGAATACCGTCTTCACAGATCCGGTTTTTGCTTCATCCAGGATAAGAACATCGTCGCCTGAGGATACAGCCGGAAAAAGTCCGAACACACCATTGGCCTTTATAAGCTTCCTGGCTATGATTTCCCTGAGCCAGAACTGCGCATCGTCAAACAGCTTCCTTGCTTCTTTTCCCTTGACAGGATCATCGAAGATGGCAGGGTATTTTCCGGAGACCTTCCACGCGAAGAAGAAGAAAGTCCAGTCTATATATTTTACAAGAACACTCAGATCAAATTCTTCAAAAACCCTGATGCCCTTTTCCGCCGGTTCAGGTATTTGTTCCTGTCTCCAGCTCGTGACAAGCCTGTTTTTTCTGGCTTCTTCCAGCGGGATAAGCTTCTTTTCCGATTTTCTTGCATTATGGTCATTCAGAAGCTTACTGTATTTCTCCCTTACCGATCCGACATAGGCCGAATTGTCTTCCTGGAGAAGCGCCGAGATAACCCCAGCAGCTTTGGAAGCATCCTTCACGTGGATCACCGGGTTTGAATAAACCGGTGCTATTTTGACAGCGGCGTGTATTTCCGAAGTAGTGGCTCCTCCGACCAGAAGCGGCAGGCCGATATTTCGTCTTTCCATTTCGGAAGCCACATGTACCATTTCTTCGAGCGATGGTGTGATCAGTCCGCTCAGACCGATCACATCGGCTTTTTCCCTGATGGCAGCATCGATGATCTTATCGGCGGGTGTCATTACGCCGAGATCGACCACCTGGAAATTGTTGCATGCAAGGACCACTCCCACAATGTTTTTCCCGATGTCGTGAACATCGCCCTTAACCGTGGCAAGAATGATCTTCCCGGCGCTTTTTTTCTCCTCTCCCCGGCTTTCCTGCTCTATATAGGGCGAAAGAACAGCCACAGCTTTTTTCATCACTCTGGCGCTTTTCACAACCTGGGGAAGGAACATCTTACCCGATCCGAAAAGATCGCCAACCTCATTCATGCCGTCCATCAGCGGACCTTCGATCATTTCGAGTGCCCTTCCGAACAAAGGTCTGGCTTCTTCTACATCCGTTTCGATGAATTCATCCAGGCCCCGTTTCAGCGAGTGCCTTATCCTGTCGAGAACTGGAAGAGAGTGCCATTCATCGGCCTTTTCTTCCTTCTTCCCCCCGCTCTTGAGGCTCTCGGCAAATCTGACTAGCCGCTCGGTTGCATCCTTTCTGCGGTTCAGAACAACATCCTCGGCCAGATTAAGCAGCGTTGGCTCTATTTCTGTGTAAACCTGCAGCATTCCCGGATTAACGATTGCCATGTCGAGACCTGCTTTTATCGCGTGATAAAGAAACACCGAGTGCATGGCCTCGCGGACCCTGTCGTTCCCCCTGAAGGAGAAGGAGAGATTGCTGATCCCGCCGCTTACCTTGCAATAAGGCAGATTATGCTTTATCCATTCAACGGCCTTTATAAAGTTGACCGCGTAGTTGTTGTGTTCATCAATTCCCGTTGCCACTGCAAGCACGTTGGGATCGAAGATTATATCCCCGGGAGGAAAACTGAGTTTTTGAGTCAGAATATCGTAGGACCGGCGTGCAACTTCTATTTTTCTCTCGTAGCTGTCGGCCTGTCCCCTTTCATCAAACAACATCACTACAGCTGCCGCACCGTATTTTCGGATCTCACGGGCATGATTCAGGAAGAGCTCCTCCCCTTCCTTCAGGCTTATCGAGTTAACCACCGATTTGCCCTGGATGCATTTGAGAGCAGCTTCGATGACACTCCATTTTGAAGAATCTATCATCAGCGGGAGCTTGGCAATGTCGGGTTCCGACATCACCAGGTTAACGAACTTTACCATGGCTCTTTCCGAATCGAGCATAGCCTCATCCATACAGATATCAATGATCTGTGCTCCGCCGTCGACCTGATTGCGTGCAACGGCGAGGGCTTCATCATATTTCTCTTCCCTTATCAGCCTTGCAAACCTGAGGGAACCCGACACATTGGTCCGTTCCCCTATGTTGACAAAGTTGGTCTGGGGTGTGATAACAAGAGCTTCAAGGCCGCTAAGTCTTGTATACCTTGTTATTTCCGGTACAGTTCTTGGTTTGTAAAGCTTTGCCTTTTCCGCTATCTGCCTGATATGTTCCGGTGTCGTTCCGCAGCAGCCTCCTATGATATTGATCCATCCTTCCTTCATGAAATCCTCCGTCACCGAAGCCATGAATTGGGCCGACTGGTCATACTCTCCGAACTGGTTGGGAAGGCCTGCATTCGGATGAGCCGAAACCGGGAACCCTGCCTTGGCCGACAATTCCTGGATATAAGGTCTGAGTTGTTCAGCTCCCAGTGCACAGTTCAGTCCGATACTGAAAAGAGGGAAATGCGACACTGAAACCAGAAAGGCTTCGAGGGTTTGTCCGGTCAGCGTTCTGCCGCTTGCATCTGTAATTGTTCCCGAGACCATCACCGGAAGGCGTATCCCCCTTTCTTCAAAGAGAGTTTCGATTGCATACAGTGCAGCCTTGCAGTTGAGTACATCGAATATGGTCTCAACCATAAGGATATTTACCCCGCCGTCGATAAGTCCCGCTGCCTGTTCCCTGTATGCATCCCTGAGCTGGTCAAAACTGACCGATCTTGCACCCGGATCATTGATGTCGGCCGACATCGAGGCAGTACGGTTGGTTGGCCCCAGTGTGCCGGCAATAAAATGATTTTCAGACTTTTTTGAGTTCTCGAAAAGTCGTGTTGCCTTTTCCGCGAGCCTGGCTGATTCAAGATTTATCTCATAAACCAGATCCTCCATGCCGTAATCGGCCATCGATATCCTGTTTGCATTGAAGGTATTGGTGGTTATGATGTCGGCGCCTGCCTCAAGGTAGCCTTTATGTATTTCGAGAATGACATCCGGCCTGGTAATGGAAAGGATATCATTATTCCCCTTCAGCGGCAGAGGATGATCCCTGAACCTCTCACCGCGGTAATCGGCTTCCTGAAGCCTGTATCTTTGAATCATCGTTCCCATAGCCCCGTCAAGTACGAGGATACGTTTGGTGATGAGGTCTTCGGGTTTTTGTATCATATTAAATTTCTTTTCATCATTCAAATTACACACCTCTTCTCCCCTTCCTTTACCCTCTCCTTCCCTGATAGCCCCCCTGGGGTCCCGAAAGCTTTCGGGAGGGGGTTGCCCCCCTGTGGGTTAAAACTTTCTTCCCGTGTTAACTATAAACACATCCATCCCGGGTAATTGTTCCCGGAGGTTGTAAAGAGTTTCCAGTCTGACGACTCCGATCACGTATTTGTATAATTTGCTGCTAAAGTATTCCGAGACATCCTTTAATGCAAACAATTTCCTGTCCTTTTCGCTCGAATACCTCAGATATATCTCTATCGGATAGTCGCGGGTGTAGTTTGTAACGGTTCCCTGCTGGTATTTCTTGTACTCATACCTGTAGCCGTAGGAGTTTGCGGAGATATCCGAAAGCACGGCGCTTCCGGTGGCATGACCGCCTGCTCCCTTGCCGCTGAAAAACTGCTTGTCGGCAAAAGCCGCTTCAGTGATAACACCGTTATATTCATTATCGACATTGAAAAGGTACTTGTCCGCCGATATAAAGCGGGGAAGCACAAAGCCCGAAATGGTGTTTTCATTGGTTTTGCCCACGAATGGCACAAGTTTTATCTTGAATCCCTTCTCCTTTGCATGCTGGATATCGAATGTCGATATCTTCCTTATGCCGTAATGGAAGACTTCATCGGGATTCAGGAAAAGTCCGTATGCATGTCCGGTTATAATGCAGAGTTTATATTTCGCATCCCATCCGTCGACATCGAGTGTTGGGTTTGATTCGGCGAAACCAAGTTCCTGGGCTTCCTTCAGAGCCAGGTCATAGGGTTTACCCTCGTTGTACATCTTTGTCAGGATGTAATTGGTAGTGCCGTTAAGAATACCGCGCAACGAATACAGCAGTTCATTGTCGTAGTACTCTTCCAGATTCCTGATTATCGGGATACTGGCTCCTGCCGATGCTTCATACAGCAATGACGCCTTGTATTTTGTCTGGAGCTCAACCAGTTCCCTGAAATGCTTTGCAATCATTACCTTGTTGGCAGAGACCACGTTCTTGCCCTTTTTCATCGCGGTGGTCACTATGTTGAAGGCCTCGTCAGCATCGTCAATAAGTTCAACCACAAGGTTGATGGAGGGGTCGTTCAGGATGTCGTCCTTGTCGAAAGTGAAGTTCGACATGGGTATCCTTCTCTTCTTGTTGCGGTCCTTGACGCAGATTCTTACTATATCCGCCCTGAAGCCGCGGCTGCTGTTCAGTACATCGTGGAGGCCCTGTCCGACGCATCCGTACCCGAACAATCCTATTCTGAGTTTTTCTCTTGTCATGATATCTTGTTGAATGCCTGTGAAAAATCGTTTATAATATCTTCAATATGTTCTATACCCACCGAAACCCTGAAGAGTCCGGGATCTATGCCCGCCGCCCTCTGCTCTTCGGCGGAAAGCTGGGCATGTGTTGTGGTTGCCGGCTGAATAATCAGTGTTTTGGCATCGCCCACGTTTGCCAGGTGACTGACGATCTGAAGATGATCGACCAGCTTTGATGCAGTATCCCTGTCTGTTTTTAGAATGAAGCTCAGCACACCGCCCGCGCCGCGCGGAAGATATTTAAGCACCAGCTTATGATCGGGGTTTCCGGGCAGACCGGGATAATTAACTTTTTCCACCAGCGGGTGCGATTGCAGCCATCGGGCCAGTGCAAGAGTGTTCTGAATGATTCGTTCCATCCTGAGCGACAGGGTTTCGAGACCCTGTAGAAGAAGGAAGGAGTTGAAAGGGCTTATCGAGGGGCCGATATCCCTGAGGCCTTCAACACGGGCTTTCACGATGAATGCAATGTTCCCCGAGGGTGATGAGGAAGAATACTTCTCACCGAAAACAAATCCGTGATAACCTTCGGACGGCTCGGTAAACATCGGGAATTTGCCATTGTTCCAGTTGAAGTTTCCCGCGTCGGTTATCACTCCCCCAATGCTGGTACCATGGCCTCCTATCCATTTGGTAGCCGATTCGGTGACAATGTTTGCACCGTGATCTATAGGCCGGCAAAGGTAGCCACATGCCCCGAAGGTATTGTCGACGATAAGCGGAATGCCGTAACGGGATGCCAGATCTGCAAAGGCATCCAGGTCGGGAATCCTGAATCCCGGGTTGCCTATGGTTTCAAGATAAATGGCTTTTGTATTGTCGCCGATCAGTTTTTCAAAAGACTCTGGTTCCAGGTCGGGAGCAAAGCGGGTCTCTATCCCGAATCCGGAGAAAGTGACCTTGAACTGGTTGAAGGTACCGCCGTAGAGAAAGGGTGAGCTTATAAAGTTATCTCCCTTTCTCATTATCGTGGTAAGGGCGATAAATTGCGCGGCATGTCCCGATGACACAGCCAGCGATCCCACTCCTCCCTCAAGGGCGGCTACCCTATGCTCGAAGACCTCGGTGGTGGGATTATTGATCCTGGTGTATATGTTTCCTGGTTCGGCAAGGTCGAACAGTCTGGCTGCATGACCAGCATCGCGGAATACGTATGATGATGTCTGGTACAGCGGTACAGCCCGCGACAGTGTATTGCTGTCGGGAGTGTGACCGGCATGTACCTGAAGAGTATCAAATTTTAAGTTTTTTATATTCATTATAGCTGTGAGTTGTTTGTTATTATTGATGGTTACTTGGTAATGATTACTGGTAATGGTTACTGGTAATGGTTACTTGATATTAGTTGCCTGGCGTCGTGTTGCCTGGTGTTTATTTCGGGTTAGTGGTTGGCGGTTGCCGCACGGGTCATCCTTTTCTTAACAGGCAACTTATAACCCGTAGCCGGCAATTTTCAACACTGAACCCGGAGCTTTGAACCAGGAACACGCGTCTTTAGCTGTACTGTCCCTGCTGTCACATGCCCATAGGCATTAGCGGCATTTGAAGGTGATTGAGGGTCTGAATAAATTCTTTCATTGTCTTCGTGTTTATTTTTATCATCTCCCGTGTTGCCGGGATTAGGTTTTGGCACCATTCTCCCGTGTTGCCGGGATTGGTTGCCAGGGTTTCCCAGAGCCTAATCTCTCCACCCTTCTTAATAAAAACCAAACACCCTTAAAAGGAAGGAATATTTGATTTGTGGCGACAAATGTAGCAATGAATTTGGAAAAAACAAAGGGAAGAACGGCGAGCGGCATGAGGCGAACGGCATGAGGCGAGCGGCGTAATGCTGAGGATATTTTACTTTGTTCTTGAGAAAATTAGTTTGGTTAGCATCGAAGATATTTTATCGCATTCATCGATCAATTGTTCCTTAGTTGACTTATCGACATATCCAATTTCAAATGCTATAATAAGATGAGTCATCAATTCTGCAACTGATCCTCTTGCAATATTAAAGTACCGGATTGAGTGTCTGTCCGACCCTGATTCGTCTCCTTCAGCAATGTTGCTGGCAATACTGACAGCGGCTCTTTGGATCTGATCCTTGAATCCAAAATCTTTCACAAAATATTGATTTTGCGTTAGTTTGTAAATCCTAACCGCAAGATCCCTGGCAGTCTGCCAAACCCTGAGTTCCATGAAGCTTCCCATGATGCAGCGATTTAAAGATTAAAAATTTGATCAGCACGATATACAAATATAATAAAAACCTTCATACTATGTGCCGCACGCCGCTCGCCGCACGCCGCACGCCGCACGCCGCTCGCCGCACGCCGTTCGCTGCTCGCCGTTTCTTTTTTTATTACTTTTGCCCCAAATACCCAATTCCATGTCAAACCCCTTATCGATTTACAACAGCCTTTCCCGTCAGAAAGAGGTTTTCGAGCCTCTCCACTCGCCGTTTGCAGGGATGTACGTCTGCGGACCGACGGTTTACAGCAACGCCCACCTCGGACATGCACGTCCGGCTATAACCTTCGACCTGCTCTTCCGCTATCTGACACATCTCGGATACCAGGTGAGGTATGTCCGCAACATCACCGACGTGGGTCACCTCGAGAATGATGCCGACGAGGGTGAGGATAAAATAGTAAAGACCGCCAGGCTTCAGAATCTCGAGCCCATGGAAGTGGTTCAGAAATACATGAACACCTTCCACCGGAACATGGACCAGCTCAACACCCTTAAGCCATCGATAGAGCCCCGTGCGTCGGGACACATAATCGAGCAGCAGGAGTTGGTCAGGCAGCTGCTTAAGGAAGGCTTTGCCTACGAGATTAACGGATCGGTATATTTTGACGTTGAGAAGTATAACAGGAAATATAAATACGGCAAGCTTTCGGGAAGGATACTAGAGGACCTGATGGCTAACACCCGTGAGCTGGAAGGTCAGGACGAAAAGCGCAACGCCTTTGACTTTGCACTCTGGAAAAAGGCCGCTCCGGGACATCTCATGAAATGGCCGTCGGATTGGAGCGACGGGTATCCCGGCTGGCATCTCGAATGTTCAGCTATGAGCATCAAGTACTTAGGGGAGGTGTTCGACATACACGGAGGCGGCATGGATCTTCAGTTCCCGCATCACGAGTGCGAGATAGCACAGTCGACCGCCGCGCTCGGGAAAGAATCGGTAAGGTACTGGGTTCACAATAACATGATAACCATCAACGGCCAGAAGATGGCCCGTTCGCTTGGAAACTTCATAACCCTCGATCAGATCTTCAGCGGCGATCATCCTCTTCTGGAGCAGGCCTTCAGTCCCATGACAGTCAGGTTCTTCATCCTGCAGGCACATTACAGGAGTACACTCGATTTCTCCAACGAAGCTCTTATCGCTGCCGGAAAGGGATACCAGAGACTGATGAAGGCAGTTAAAACACTCCGCGATCTCAAGCCCTCTGCCGCTTCCACCGTCGACATCGATGACCTTTCCAAAAAATGCGCCGTGGCGATGAATGACGACCTCAACACTCCCATCCTGATCTCGCATCTTTTCGACGGGGTGAAGATCATCAACTCGGTGAACGACGGAACGGAAAAGATTAATGATGAGGGCATTGAAGCCTTAAGAAAATTGTTTGATGATTATGTATTTAAGATACTGGGGCTCCGGGACGAGACACAGGAAAACAAAACCGATGATCTTGCAGAGAAGCTTATGAAGATAATTATTGATCTGCGCCAGGATGCAAGAACGAAAAAGGACTTTGCAACATCTGATAAGATAAGGGATGAGCTAAAGAAGGCGGGGGTAACTATTAAGGACACTAAGGATGGGGTGAAGTGGGAAAGGGGTTAATGTATTATGGATTATAGGCGATAGAGGATGGGAAATGTATTGTCGATGATAGGCGATAGGCGATAGGGAATGGGAAATGTATTATCGATGATAGGCGATAGATGATGCAATATAGAGGATGGGATATTTTTATATGGATTCTGATGTGCTAAAAGGAATAATTTTATGTGGAATAGAATTAAGATAGTCTCAATTAACCATTTAAAATCTCGCTGCAATGGATGCAAAAGAAATGTTAAGAAGAACAAAACAATTCGGGTATAATTGTATTGATCTAAGTGAATACCTGGAAGGTAGCTATCTAAAGAGCCATGTACGGGGTCAACTGATCAGATGCGCAACTTCTGTTGGTGCAAATTACAGGGCAGCTAGACTGGCTCAGACAAAAGCTTCTTTTGTTGCAAAAATAAGCATATCTATTGAAGAAGCCGATGAAAGTGCAATGTGGCTGGAATTGATTTTTGACAAGAAATTACTGGATCCCGGGAGAATTAAAGAATTAAAACCTCTGTTAAAAGAAGCAAACGAATTAACCGCAATTTTCATAGCAACAAGAAAAACAATACAAACCAAACCCACATAATACATAACACATCGCCTATAATCCATAATCCATAATACATTAATGCCCTCTTGCAATTTCAAATCCACCAACATCCTCATAGGCTCGCTTCCGCTCGGCGGAACCCATCCCGTACGGATCCAGTCCATGACAAACACTGATACCCTCGATACCTCAGCATCCGTCACACAATGCATCAGAATTATCGAAGCCGGTGCCGACCTGGTACGGCTTACTGCTCAGGGGATGAGGGAAGCGGCTAATCTTGAGAATATTAAGGCTGAGATAAGAAAGGCAGGTTTTGACACTCCACTGGTGGCGGATATACATTTCAACCCTTCGGCCGCGGAACTTGCAGCAAAAATAGTTGAAAAGGTAAGGATCAATCCCGGCAACTACGCCGACAAAAGGGCTTCATTCATAAAGCTTGAATTCAGCGAGCAGGAATACAGGGAGGAAATCGAGAGGATTCACTCGAGAATACTTCCTCTAATAAATATCTGCCGTGAACATGGCACTGCTGTAAGGATTGGTGTCAATCATGGTTCGCTGTCCGACAGGATCATGACACGCTACGGCAACACACCTGAAGGGATGGCCGTGTCGGCGATGGAGTTCATCAGGATATTCAGGGCTGAGAATTTTCACAGGCTGGTGCTTTCGATGAAATCGAGCGATACCGGCATTATGATAAAAGCCACCCGCGGACTTGTCGAACTAATGAAGGAAGAAGGATTTGCCTGTCCTCTTCACCTGGGCGTGACCGAGGCAGGCGAAGGCGAGGACGGACGCATAAGGTCAGCAGCCGGTATAGGCGCACTTCTGTCGGAAGGCATAGGCGACACTATAAGAGTATCACTGTCGGAAGCTCCCGAAAAGGAGATCCCGGTAGCCAGGGAAATAGTGGATTTCCTCGCGGGTCCGGCCGGAAGGGTAAGCAATCCCGACAGCATCCTCCGCTTCAAAACACATGATAAACCGTATATGCCGGAAGTGGTGACTAATAATAACGGCATCTTCCTGGGAGAGAAAAATCAACGTTATAACAATGTTATAACATTGTCAAAAGGCAATTTTCCGGCTCTGGGATCATTTGATAATGAAGATACTATACTAAACGGGGAATTCGACGAGGATGATCCGGAAAAACTTGCGATTGATTCGGCAGCGCTGATGGGAAAATATTTTATCACCCGTCAGGCCGGTGGGATTTGCATCACGAACAAGGGTGCAGTTACAGGCGGGCAGCTGAAGGAACTGTCATTTTCAATTCTCCAGGCAACAGGAGCAAGGATAACACGAGTGGTTTACCTGTCGTGCCCTACCTGCGGACGAACAAAGTTTGACCTGCAGGAGGCGGTAAGGGAGGTCAAGGCGGTGACCGGTCACCTTAGCGGACTGAAGATTGCCGTTATGGGTTGCATCGTGAACGGTCCGGGCGAAATGGCCGATGCCGATTACGGATATGTGGGAGCGGGCAACGGAAAGGTACACATCTACCGCGGAACCAGCCTGGTGCTGAAAAATATCCCGCAGGAATCGGCTGCTGAGGCATTACTGGCTCTTATTGAGAGTGATAGAAAGACCCAAATTTAAAGAACCCACCCCGGCCCTCATTGGGTCTTGCGGTCTTGCAGTCTTGCGGTCTTGCAGTCTTGCGGTCCCTTTCTTTTGAGTTTTTCGTCTTACATCGAACTTGCAGGTTTCATGCTCTTCCCGCGCGCCGCATGCCGCATGCCGTTCTTCTGCCCTGTGCCCTGTGCCCTGTGCCCCTACGCGAACCTGTAATCCAGCTGCTTCTTCTGCAGGTCGGCCTTCACCATCTCTACTTTTACCCTGTCGCCGAGGGTGTACAATTTCCCGGTTGATTTTCCCCTTATGCAGTAGTTCTCTTCATCATACTCGTAGTAATCATCGTGCAGATCCCTGACGCTTACCATTCCCTCACACTGATTTTCGATGATCTCAACATATATGCCCCATTCGGTAACACCTGATATGACACCATCGAACACCTGTCCTATCCTTTCGCTCATGAATTCAACCTGCTTGTACTTCACCGACGCTCTTTCGGCCTCGGTAGCAAGACGTTCCATCTTTGAAGAATGCTGGCAATACTTCTCGATCTTCTCCTTGTTTCCCGGATCATCGTGATTGAGATAAGCTGTAAGCAGCCTGTGGACCATCATGTCGGGGTAACGCCGTATCGGTGAGGTGAAATGGGTATAGTGCTTGAAGGCAAGTCCGTAGTGGCCAATGTTATCTGTCGAATATATGGCTTTGGCCATTGATCTCAGGGCTATGGTCTCGATAATGTTCTGTTCGCTTCTTCCCGCGACTTCTTTCATCAGCCTGTTCATAGCTTTCGGAAGATTTTTTTCGTCGGAAGTCAACTTATATCC
This sequence comes from Bacteroidales bacterium, assembly GCA_034679225.1. Classification (GTDB taxonomy): domain Bacteria; phylum Bacteroidota; class Bacteroidia; order Bacteroidales; family VadinHA17; genus LD21. Next base: position 11,874 of record JAXDBC010000063.1, read on the forward strand.
GAAGCGGGTAATGAAAGCCCTGAAATTTGATAATTTCTCCGGATCGGGCTTGTCGTGAATCCTGTAAACAAAAGTTCTTCCGCGCAGTTTCTTTCCGACGTATTCAGCCACCCTCCGGTTTGCAAGGAGCATAAACTCCTCTATCAGCTGGTTGGCGGTTCCCATGTCCCTGAACTTCACTCCCAGCGGTTTCCCGTTCTCATCCAGCTCGAACTGTACCTCTTCCCTTTCGAAGGAGAAGGCTCCGTATGCAAATCGTTTTGATCTTAGCTTCTGCGCGAGGTCGTGAAGCAAAAGTAACTGTTCCTTCATATCACCCTCACCCGTGTCGATAACCATCTGGGCTTCACCGTACGAGAATCTCCTGTCGGAATTGATGATAGTCCGTCCGAACCACTCGTTCAGCACCTGTGCCTTTTCGTTAAGCTCAAAAACAGCCGAAAAGGTAAGCTTATCCTCCCCTGGTCTCAGGGAGCAGATATCATTTGAAAGTCTTTCGGGAAGCATGGGGACCACTCTGTCGACCAGGTACACCGAGGTGGCTCTCTGCCTTGCCTCTTCTTCGGTAAGCGATCCGGGCTTTACATAATATGTGACATCAGCGATATGAATTCCGGCTTCCCAGTTGCCGTTCTCCAGTTTCCTGAGCGAAAGGGCATCGTCGAAGTCCTTCGCATCCTCAGGGTCGATTGTAAAAGTGGGAACATCCCTGAAGTCTTTTCTTCCCCTGATATCCTTTTCAGTTATCCTGCCATTGATTGCGGCTGCATCATTTTCAACTTCCTCAGTAAAAGCGTAGGGAAGTTCATATTCGGCAAGGATTGCATGCATCTCGGTTGAATGAAGACCGGGTTCCCCCAGCACTGTCAAAATTTCCCCCACCGGATTTTTGGAGTTACGTTTCCATTCCATGATACGTGCAACAGCCTTCTGACCCTGTTTCCCACCCTTAAGGGCTGATGTCGGGATGAAAATGTCGAATGGCATGTTCTTATTATCAGGTATCAGGAATGCGAATCCGGGCATCACCTCGAGAGTGCCTACGAAAGTGCTTTTCCAGCGCTCGAGTATCTCCACAACTTCACCTTCGGGTCTCGATCCTTTTTTGTGGGCATACAACCAAACCTTCACCTTGTCGCCATGAAGGGCGGTGTTGAGGTTTCTGGCCGCCACGAAGACATCATCTTCTATCTCGTCTGAAATGATGAATCCATAACCCATCCTTGTCATGTCCACGGTTCCGGTTATATATATCCTCTTTTCCCTTCTGTCGCCTTGTTTAGATTTTCTCTTCCCCCCGAAGGACTCTTTTGCCTTCTTCCTGCTGTTCTTCCTTCCCATGTTTTTCAAATTTTCGCGAAGGTAAGAATTCAAAGCGTTTTTTTGTACATTTGTACCTTAATTCTGAAGAAGTTGACGATGAGCCGACTGGTATATTCCCATGCCCCCAACATTGTTACCCGAAAGACGGGAAGCGAGTATGTACTTATACCTGTGACAAATAACATTGCAGACATGAACAGTGTCTACACCATTAACGAATCGGGCGCCTTTATATGGGAACTCATCGACGGGAACAGAAGTATAGCTGAAATAGTCGATGCACTGGTCATGGAATATAACATCGACAGGGGAGTGGCTGAATCGGACCTCAATTCTTTCCTGAGCGACATGAGTAAATATCTCATCATCAACAGTTAGAATAATAAATCGGGCTAAATTCCGTTATACCAGAAAGATCTAAAACAATCTGAAGTGTATAACGATGTCGCATACCTGAAAAGCAGTGTGGGTTTTTATAACATGCTGAAACAACCAGCTTTAAGAATGAGAGACTATACCCTAAACATTGCCGGATACCTGATCAGGCTCGAATCTCAGTCTGACGGACCCGATCTGTCCCCTTCGCCGCGATTTATGCAAAGTATTGTCAGAGCGCTTGATTATGACGTACTTATCAAGGTGCATCATGGGAGGTTAAGACCCGCCGAGGATGCCGAGAGGCTCTTTGTGGCTCCCTATATGGTTGAAGTGAAAGGCTATAAGGTAACCAAAAGCGACAATTTCTGGAGCGTATACAAGCAGAACAGCGATCTTCTGATAATAACCAATTTCCCCGACAATCCTGCCAGAAAGGCTACCCTGAAGCTTTCACTGGCTCTGAGGGAATGGGATCTTTACATAGAAAATGCAGGACATAATACTGATCCGATGGAATATCCACTCGACGGACTTATCCTCTATTATCTTTCGGCCATCAATGCCGATCTGATGATCCATGCCTCGGGCGTGTCATACAACGGACGCGGCTACCTGTTCAGCGGGGTTTCGGGAAAGGGAAAGACCACAATGTCCTTGCTGTGGGACAATATAGGCGCCCAGGTAATTCACGACGACAGGCTGATAATCAGGAAAAACGACGGGATCTACAGGATGTACAACACTCCCGTTTACAGGAACGATGTCCCAAGGAGCGCCCCTGTCGACAGGATCTTCCTCATCAGTCACGGCAATGATAATGAAATGGCCCAGGTAAGGGAATCATCGGCAGTCAGCATGGTGGTTGCAAACTGCATCCAGCATAATTACAGTCCGGATATGATAGCGCGCTTTCTCGGATCGGTATCCATGATGTGTTCAAAAGTGCCGGTATCGACTCTTTCATTTCGACCCGACAGGAGCGTAATAGAATACATTCTCCGGAATGACCAGTGACAGGCTTCCCCATACGGTTCTCAGGGAAATCGGATTCATGCTTCTTACCGAAGGAAAGACCATCAGGATAAGGGCTGACGGCAACAGCATGTATCCTTCAATAAAATCAGGCTCAATTATTTTTATCGAACCTTATGAACCGGGGACAAAACCCCGGCGGGGAGAGATCATAGCATGGACAAGGGATTCGGGCTTTGTTGTTCACCGCCTGGTGAGTATTTACTCACAGAAGATGCAGATGCATTATGTAACCCGCGGCGACAGCTGTGCCGGTGAGGATAAACCCGTTACCATAGATCAGATCGTGGGTAAAGTGGTGAGGGTTGAAAGACCTGAAGGTAAAGTTGTGCCTCCCGATAAATATTCAAATAAAAATCCGAATTACAGCCTCAACAGGAGATTGGTAAGGATAATTTCGCAAATTTACAGGCTGAAGAAAGTTTTTGGGCTTTGAGATCCTGCCCGGGACTGGGCTTACACCCCCAAACCCCCTAAAGGGGCTTAAAGCTGAGTGAGAACGGGAGTGAGGAGGGCACAGGGCGCAGGGCGCAGGGCGCAGGGCACAGGGCGCAGGGCACAGGGCTCAGGGCAAAAGAAAGGGACTGCAAGACCGCAAGACCGCAAGACCGCAAGACAACAGTTAGAAGTAGAGAAGCACCTAAAAGCAACATGAAAGGAAAGATCAGACTATTCAGGAAAGCCCTTGGCCTGGTCTGGGACAGCGCTCCCGGGTGGGCAACGGCAAATATCCTGATATCGGTTCTGCAAAGCATTCTTCCCCTTGTTCTCATATGGCTTATAAAGCTTCTCATTGATGGAATAACCGGTGCTTCACAATCCGGATCCGGAGCAGCCGGCATAGTGCCTTTGGTGATCGCGGTGGTGGTCGTTTACTTTCTGGATGAAATCTGCACCGATTCCGGAAATTATGTTTCCAGCAACCAGTCGGTTAAGCTCGAGGGCTACATGTACAACCTGCTTCATTCCAAGGCAGTGAGACTTGACCTGATCAACTTTGAACATCCCGGCTACTACGATTGCCTGTCGAGAGCAAGCTCCGAGGCCCCGTGGAGACCCAATAACATCCTCAACAACATAGTTTCGATGTTCAGGGGACTTCTGTCGCTGATGCTGATGGCCGGACTCCTTCTTTCTCTTCACTGGAGCGTTACCATCCTGCTGGTGGTGGTTAACATCCCCGGCATATGGCTAAGGCTGCATTATGCCGACATCCTCTATCATTTCCAGAGAGAACAGACCCCTGAGGCAAGAAAATCGGCCTATTTCAACTGGCTGCTCACGGGCGACAGACCCTCGAGGGAGATAAGACTGTTCAATCTCGGCAATTACTTCATCTCGCTGTTTAAAGAATCATTTCGCAAACAAAAGGAAGAAGAACTCAGGATTCTGAGAAAAAGGACCCTAATCGAACTGATATCCGCTCTGGTGAAGGCTTCAGCGATACTGGTACTCCTGCTGGTCGTTGCCCGCCGCACCATTTCAGGCGAGCTGAGTCTCGGGCAGATGACGATGTTTCTTCTCGCCTTCAGGCAGGGTATGACCTGTATAAAGGTTTTTCTGGGTTCGCTTGCCGGGCTTTATGAAGACGGACTATATATTGGTGACACATTCGAATTCCTCGACCTTAAGGAAAGCGTGATTGCAATTCCTCCGGTAACAATCCCGCTCGAGCTGAAGTCGGAGATCAGGGTGGAAGGCATCTCCTTCACCTATCCAGGAAATGACTATGCTTCCATAAACAAAGTTTCGTTTGAAATAAAGAAAGGAGAGATCATTGCTCTTGTAGGTCCCAACGGAGCCGGCAAAAGCACGCTTATAAGGCTTCTCACCCGGCTTTACGATCCGGATTCAGGCAGTGTGAAATGGGACGGCATCGACATCCGTACCATGGATCCTGAAGCTTACAGGAAATTCTTCTCCGTGGTTTTCCAGGATTTCATGCTTTACAACCTTCCGGCCGGGGAGAACATCAGGATGGGAAACATAGAGGCGGCTGATGCGGATTTGAAGATCAGGAAAGCAGCCAGGGTCTCGGGTGTTCATGAATTGATAGACAATCTTCCCAGAGGTTACGACACAACCATCGGGACACTATTTGACGACAGCCGTGAGCTGAGCTGGGGCGAGTGGCAGAAGATAGCACTGGCCAGGGCGCTTTTCCGCGAGGCTCCGGTATTGATACTCGATGAACCATCCAGTTCGCTTGATACCGATACCGAGTATGAGATTTTCAACCGATTCAGGGAGATAACCGGAGGCCGTACCTCCATTCTTATAACCCACAGGTTCAGCAATGTAAGCCTTGCCGACAGGATCATCGTGATGGAACGCGGCTCTGTCACCGAAACCGGCTCTCACAGGGAACTGATGAGGAAGAAAGGGAAATATTGGGAGATGTACAGGAAGCAAACGGGAAGATTTGAAGCCTGATAATTAGCCAGGCCTACCGGAGGAGCAGTGCCTGTTGTGGATCGGCATTCTTCTGGGGCAACAGAAGAACGGCGAGAAGGGCACAGAGCACAGGGCTCAGGGCACAGGGCGCAGAGACAAGTCGTGCAGGTTTTGCAGGCTGAGGAGTGAAACGACGAAGTCCCGCTCCGCGGGATCATGCAAGTCCCTTGCAGGTCCTTTAAAAATGAGACTTTAACGATGGCTGAAATGGACAGCTTTAAAAGCGCACGAATTTTTATCGTAAAACAATATCCCGATTATCGTTTTACAGTAATTTTTTTACCTGAAACGATATGGTTTTGTGGATATTTCCTGAGCAATAAGTTGCATGACACTACTGGTCAAATTTAGCTTTTATCTCGTTTTACTTATGCCAATCATTACCAGTGGATTCCGGGTTATATCCATATTCAGGATTGCCTTTGTTCTGTCTGAAATCCTTGAAGGATTATTCCTTAACAAGTTGCTGACTTTAGATGCATTGACAAATTCTACAAAATTTCCATCTGTATCTGTAAATTGTGGACTAAAAGAAACAAAATCATCGATGTCATTTGTAATTCCCTCTCCCTTTTTACTTACGGTCAATTGTTGATTTGATTTGTTGTACAAAGCGGAATATTCAACAGATCCCTTCTCTACCTGAATATGGATCCACTTACTGTTTTCCAGGATCTTATTGATGAATATAAAATCTGACTTTTGCCTTTTTTCCGGAGGCCACCACTTGTATTCATAAGGTACTTTATATTTCCCTGATTCGAATACGATATGGGGAATCATGGCTTCTGCATTCACCCTGAACACTGTATCAACCGATTTTTCTTTAAAGTAAGTATCACCATCCCAATGGTAGAATTCCGCATCCGTCAGATCAAGCATTGTCAGACTACGCTTTGGAAAGACATTTCGGTTTGGAAAAACTTTGATTTGTTCGCCTCTTTGATTGAAAGTAATAAGCAGTTTTGTTTCGACACCAAGAACATTGGGATAGTATCCAACAAGAACAGAATCTTTTAAATAGCTGTATCTTAATATAAATGAGGGATTTTCCATTCCTCTTACCGCTGATGGTAATGGAAATTCTCCGAGAAACTTGCCGTTCAGATCGAATACCATTGAATTATCATTCCATCCTAATGAGCAGATTAATGAATCAGAATGGTTGAATGCAATCAGAGCACTCTGATATTCATTCGGGCCCCTGCCATATTTCCCGATTTCCTGAAGAAATTTTCCGGTTTTTCTGTCAAAAACGTAACAGAAATTTACACTATATACAAGTATGTGATTTTTAAGAATTAAGGCTTTAAACACATCCGGGATCAGGCAGTTTTCATTGGTTTCAAGCTGAATGTATTCAAAATGCTCAATGAAATGAGAGCACTTTAAATCAGCAGACATTGAGATATTATCAGCTATTGGAATAATAAAAATATCATCATTTGTTCTATGCTGAGAAGTGCAGCTTATGAAAAGGCAAAATGACAATAATGACCATATCAGATATTTCTTCATATTATACTGGACTATTTTTATCTGCAAGCCGATTCTCTCCTGACAAAATCAATCATTTCCCGTATTTTTTGATTTCCGACTCAAGCATCTGTTTCAGTTCCTCAAGTGCAGCCAGACTGATCTCCCTGTTCTTTATGAGAGGCGACACCATCTGCTTAAGCGACCCCCCGAAGAAGCCGGTGAATGCCTCCCTCAGCAGGTGACCGGCGTAGTCTTTTTTCTGTACAATAGCATGATAAACATGAGTTTTGCCATAGGTTTCATGGGCTACATAGCCTTTGCGTTCGAGGACCTTGATCACGGTCGCGACGGTGGTGTAGGCAGGTTTCGGCTCAGGAAGCCGGTCGAGAATATCTGAAACCGCTCCTTTTTCAGCATCCCAAATGGCTTTAAGTACATCTTCCTGGGCTTTGGTAAGTTCTTTCACACGTATATAATTTAATACTAAAGGCCGGATAGCCTGCCCCGCTCAAGCGGAGGAGTACACATGACTGGAAAAATATATAATACCTGTTTGTGAATTTGACACACGCGGGTTACATCAGTTTATTTTTTCAAAAGTACTACAATTATTATATTATTACTATATATGTAGTAATTTTTTTATTTTTTAAAAAAATATCAGAATACCGAAGACACATTATATAAATGATCCGGTCGCTTCGTTTTCGGGACAGGCCTTCTTCTTCCGTCGGATTACCGTCTCGCACGACCTCTCACGATGATAATACAGGTGGTATCCCGGGGAAATTTATTTTACCAGAAGTAACATATAATCAGAGAGATATTAAAAAGCGCGAAAAATATTTTAAAAATATCCATAAAAAGATTTGGATTGTAAAAATACTTGCATACATTTGCACCCGCTTTTGAGGCGAACGAGGTTGATTGAAGGGTTAGGAGAGATAGTATTCCGGCTTTGAGGCAGAAAGGGAAGTGAAGTTGAGATAGCCGGAAAATTTATCTCTGAACGTTTGGTCAGGAGATAAAAAATGATTATCTTTATCGCCCCAATGCGAAAAAGGGAAAAATCCGGCCTGAGGCCTGGTCGGCATGATCGGGTCTGAATCGGGATGAACTTAGTTCTTTGACAGATTGAAGCATCAACCAGGCGAGATGCAATATCTCGCTTAGTAACTTGTTAGTATAACAGAATTGAGCAGGATACGTGATGGGTCTTTGAAGACATATAAGATTTATTTATACAATGAAGAGTTTGATCCTGGCTCAGGATGAACGCTAGCGGG
>JAXDBC010000064.1:0-22241 GCA_034679225.1 Bacteroidales bacterium
CGACTGTTCATCCCCCTTTGAAGACCACATTGTATTTTCATTGCCATCCACAGCTTTTTCAGGTTCATTCGACAAATGATAATCAGATGCAATGACAGCTTTTATCTTAGCTGTATCAAGATAAGTATGATAAGGAGCAACAATTATCGGTAGAACAGAAGATTGTGATGTTTTGCCATCGCTTATTGTCAGTTTAAATTCATATGTCGTTACTGACTGAATGACAGGGGCCAAAAATGAAATTACCGGCCCCTGTTTTGTTGAAACAGGTATGTCATCCGGTACTTTCCAGGAATAGCTTAAATTGTCTTTGTCCGGATCATAACTCGCGGCGGCATTAATTTCTCCAATGAATCCCGAATAGGTGGTATCGGGGTAGTTCACAATTGGTACAGGTGGGTTATTGGGCTTAGCAGGAGGAGGTATCACGGGTGGTGTAATTATATTTACCTTGTTTGTGACCTTTTGTGGCTCCATTGATGCAGCCTGACCACCAGCTGGGGTTTGAATTTGATTTGTTGAAGGTTGAGTATAAGCTACCGTTACTGTATTACCATATGCTACTGGGCTAGATAGAAAAAGCCGTACTTGTGTACCCGAAACAGAAACCGAACTAACACTTCTTGCGGTTGAATTTACGACTACCGAAAAGGATGATGATGATGGCACAATACCTGCCAATGGGAGACTGTATGACATCTCAATTATTGACGGATTATCATTTTCAATAACTGATCCATTATAGACAGGAACTTCTTCTGGTATTGTTCTGCCTTCAAATTCAAAAGCGCCAATACTTGGAGGATTATAATACAATTTACCTTCAAAATCAGTAGTTAATCCCACAAATGTACCGGAACCCACAGCTGGAGAAGCATCTGTTAAATGGTAATCAGTCAGAGAAACAAATACTGGATTACCTGGGGCCGGGCTGTGAATATCCTGCCCTGTTTCTTTTTTATACTGTTCCCAATCGGCTATTGAATAAACAACTTTAGGAGTTCCAACCCATCTGATACAGCTTATAGCCTTTGGATCTGTAAAATAAAACAAGTTGTAATCACTTTTAATTGTTCCTGAAGAACTAATCTGAAGACATGAAAAGGCAGGATTAATTGTTGAATTAACATTATTATAGAAAATATTGTTAAATATTTTACAATTAGATGCTCCTGCAATTTGTACAAATGCATTAAATGCTTCCTCAAGATTTGGATTTACACCATAGAAAACATTATTGTAAATATAAGAAGATAGTATATCATGGAAATATATAGCATTAAAAGTAGTATTCTTGATTATATTATTGTAAATGTAAATATTACTGATCGACCCAACCCCATCTTTTTCAGCAAAAATTCCTATTGATTTAAATCCCTCAATCTGATCCAGAATTACGTTGTCATCATCAAAAATTGTATTATTTCGAATAATTACTTTATCAATAGTTCCCACACCAAAACCTGATATATCAATTCCTGTGGTATGAAAACCATTATAAAGAACATTTGACTCCACAACAATATTACTGACTCTAATATCTGCTCCATATATATTTAGAGAAATATTCCTTCGCCCGGAATCATGGATTTCATTATTCTCAAGCAGAGAATTTGAGTGCCATGCTTCAATCCCATATCCATATTCCTTTCTGCCTATATGGTGTATATGGCAATTCCTGACAATCAATCCAGATACGTTTGTGCGGGGAGAACCCTCTGTAATTCCATAAAACCCTGAATATCCCAACTCTAAAGATTCTATGGCGATATAAGCCTTATTGTTTAAATTTATACAATAATCTCGTTGAGCCATTTCAACTCCTTGATATATAGTATTTGGATCTGTTGGTGAATAAATGAAGAGTGTATCCATTATCCAGGTCCAATCAAATTCTGAATCCAGCTCTTGCTTGGATTCTTTCTTCTGCCGACCCCATTTAATGGTCTCATCAGACTGAATAAAGAATATGTTACCACCGTATAATAAAGAATACGGATCTATAAAATCGTCATTATAAAAATACCAGATATTTCCATTTGAATGGCTCCATTCTTTTACCAATGTTGATCCAAGTATCTTAGGAGCCACACCTGAACCATAGGCAGAAAAGGTAATATATCTGCTCTCATTTCCTGATGAAGATATGATTAGACTTTCTCTCCAGCAATCACCTTTATTAAAAAATATTGTATCCCCCGGCAAAAAAGTTGAAGCATTAACCTTAGCTATCGTTTGCCAGGCCTGATCATCTGAAAGCCCTGTATTATTGTTATTACCAGATGACTTAACGAAATAATTTGTTGAATATACTTTTAGGGGAAAAGCCGCACCCAACAGAATAAGGAAAACAAAAAACCTTAACCTGCAATAAGACTTTAGTTCTATTAGAAATCTATCTGGACGGAGATTAATGCCAATCTTCATAAGAACGAGTAAACTATTCCCTCATAAGTAAGAATATGGTTTATACTAATTTGACTAACTAAATCTGAAAACGTGGAAATAGATAAAATATTTCCCGGACAAAAATATCATTAATAAATCATCTTGCCGTAGCATTGACAATTTTTATTACAATTAATTATTAACAAAGAACTTATAAAAGTATACTGTATAAAGTCAAATTATAATTTTCTCATGTATTTATGATAGTTCCTTATGTTTATAACTCATAGTATTTCAAATTGTTGACGGGACGATATTATATTTTCCCAGTAACATTTATCAAAATAATCAATATATTAATAAAATTCAATATCATTTAATGATTCTATTTAATAACTTTATGCGCTAGTTTTATCAGTAAAGAATTTTTTTGGGTTAATTTTTCCTCCATGCCGCCTGATTCCCTGCCAAAGTTGTTAAATGACAGGACAGTTATTTTCCTGAGTTTTATTGTTGCCTTCGCAGTTACATGGTTCGTCATTCCTTCCATTGTTCATACCTCAGTGCTGAAGAACCTGGGTGCTGTCAGTAATGGCCGGACTTCACACAAGGAACCAACACCCACACTGGGCGGAATTGCCATATTCGCAGGATTCCTCGTCTCCGCCGTTCTGATAGCCGGAACTTTCTTCGATATGGAATTGATGTACCTGATATGCGGAATGACTATTATCCTTTTTATTGGTATAAAAGATGATATCCTGGTCGTTGATCCATGGAAAAAACTTATCGGTCAGATCATAGCAGGCTCCATCGTTGTAGTTTATGCCGACATCAGAATTGACAACTTCTACGGTTTGTTCGGGATCAACCAGATAACATATCCCGTAAGTGTAGCCTTTTCTGTCTTTGTTTTCCTGGTAATTATCAACGGTCTCAATCTTATTGACGGAATCGACGGACTGGCATCCGGCATAGGTATTCTTGCATCCTCACTGTTCGGATCATGGTTCCGGCTAACCGGAAACCACGGCGATGCTGCTCTGTGCTTCTCTCTCGGGGGAGCTTTGCTGGCATTCTTTTATTTCAACGTCTTTAGCAGGAAAAACAAGTTATTCCTGGGTGATACCGGTTCGCTACTGACAGGTTTCCTTCTTGCAATATTTACATTCCGGATCCTTCAGCTTGACCAGCAGGCAAGTGACGCGTATTTCATCAAATCCGCTCCTGCCGTGGTTGTCGGGATACTTATTCTTCCTCTTTTTGATACCCTTCGTGTTTTCTTAATCCGCATCCTGCAGGGCAAATCACCGTTTGCCGCTGATCGCCAACACATTCATCACATGTTACTTCAGATGGGATTTAGCCATATCCAGACAACTATTATTCTATTATCCGTTAATATCATTTTCATTGTCCTGAATTTTGCATTACAGGGGATAGGAATTCTTAAGCTGCTGCTTTTCAACCTGGGACTGGCCAGTCTCTTGTCCTATTACCTCTTTATTGCTTCCCGGAACAGGGCCAGGAAACAACAAGATGCTGATCTTATTCTTGAAGGTACCTGGAAAAGAGAGATTATATCCAGAAGCAAAATGGGCGGTAATGTTTACATTGAAGAAGAGAACCTGCAAGAGTCAACGGATCCCCTGACAGATAAGAATATGACTAAAAAGACAATTCCGGAAATTGCAGCTAAGGATAAAAAGAAAGAAAGAATAGTGGAAATTCACGCGGATTAACATTTACCCTCTGATCTTCCACTTTTTTAAAATCATCCTGTCTTATATACTGTATAAAGGCATCTAACGTTAACTTTATACAGTTTTTGTTTTTAAAAATATCAACCATGCTTCACATCGGCATCACCGGCCAGGCCGGATTCATCGGAACCCACCTGTTCAACTTCTTCGGACTCAGGAAGGAAGAGGTTACACGTATTCCTTTCGAGGATAATTACTTCGATCACAAGGATAAACTGGAGGAATTCGTCAGCAAATGCGACGTGATAATCCATCTCGCGGCACTTAACCGGCACAACGATCCTCATACAATCTATGATACCAATGTCCTCCTTGTAAACAAACTTATCAGGGCGCTCGATACTACCGGATCAAAGCCCCATATCCTTTTCTCATCATCCACACAGGAGGAAAGGGATAATATGTTCGGACAGTCAAAACGGGAAGGCAGAAGACTGCTTGCAGAATGGGCTGAAAGGAACAATGCGAGTTTTACAGGAATGGTTATTCCGAATGTTTTCGGCCCTTTCGGGAATCCGTATTACAATTCGGTGGTAGCTACTTTCTGCCATCAGGTGTGCCATAACGAACAGCCTCTTATTGACATAGACGCGAAGCTGAAACTGATCTATATCGGGGAACTGGTGCAGATAATCTGGAAAGCTATTGTTAATCGGGAATCCATGATTGAATACAGGATACCACACACGGCAGAGAAAAGTGTCAGCGAACTGCTTGAACATATAAACCACTATAAATCAACTTACCTGGAGAAAGGAGTTTTCCCGGAACTTAGCTCTCCTTTTGAGATCAATCTTTTCAATACTTTCAGGTGCTACATGGATATCCCGAATCATTTCCCGGTTAAACTATTAATGAACACCGACAACAGGGGTACCTTCGTCGAAACAATCAAATCGCGACTGGGAGGACAGGTTTCTTTCTCCACGACCAAACCCGGCATAACAAGAGGAAACCACTTCCATACAAGGAAAATAGAACGCTTCGCCGTGATAAAAGGGAAGGCAAGGATACAGATGAGAAGAATCGGAACCGGTAAAATAATTAACTTTGATCTCGACGGCAGTCAGCCTTCATATGTTGACATGCCGGTCTGGTATACGCATAATATTACAAACACAGGAAATGAAGATTTGTATACCATCTTCTGGATCAATGAGTTCTTCGATCCGGATGATCCGGACACATATTTTGAGAATGTTTAATTATTAAGTTCCCGCGGATGGATTATTACAGATTCCGGCAAATGAAACCCGATGAAATGTCAGGATTGTCCGCGGTAATAAAATATATTTAAAATGAAAGTATTAACCGTTGTTGGAACCAGACCCGAGATAATCAGGCTTTCAAGGGTAATGTCGTTGCTGGATAAGCATACCGACCATGTTATTGCTCATACCGGTCAGAATTATGACTACGAACTGAATGAGATATTTTTCAAGGATCTTGAGCTCCGGAAACCTGACTATTTTTTAAATGTCGATGTTTCATCTCTTGAAGCATCTGTAGGTGATATAATCAGGAAATCTGGAGAGCTTCTGCGAAAAGAAAAACCGGATGCCCTGCTCGTGCTGGGAGACACTAATTCGTGCCTGTCGGCCTATATGGCAAAAAGACTTCATATTCCTATCTTCCACATGGAAGCAGGCAACAGATGCTTCGATTTCAACGTCCCGGAGGAAATTAACAGAAGGGTCATCGATCATATCTCGGATTTCAACCTGGTCTATACTGAACACGCACGCCGGCACCTGATAAGCGAGGGCCTCCCCCATCGCCGCATCTACCTGACCGGTTCCCCGATGTTCGAGGTACTGAATTATTACAAACCAAAAATAGAAGACTCCAAAATACTGGAGAACTTATCATTGCAGAATCCGGCAAGCGGCAACTATTTCCTAGTTTCCACCCACCGTGAGGAGAATGTTGACAACCAGAGAAATCTTCACAAAATCCTCACGGTACTCAACAGGCTTTGCGAAATCTACAAACTGCCGGTGGTTGTCTCAACTCATCCCAGAACAAGAAAAAGACTTGAGGATGTGAGGGATATAAAGATCAATCCATTGATCCAATTCCTCAAACCATTTGGATTCCTCGATTATAACAAGCTGCAGATGTGTGCTAAATGCACGCTGTCCGACTCCGGGACGATAAGCGAGGAATCGTCAATACTGAATTTCCCGGCCATCTCGCTGCGGCAGTCGATGGAAAGGCCGGAGGCTCAGGATGCCGGAACTATTATACTGACGGGATTTGAACCGGAAGTGGTACTGACATCAATCGAAACGACAATTAAGGAGCATGATCAGAATATACCGAAGCTTGTTTCGCCTGATTACCTGGTGCCGGACACTTCCTGGAGGGTGCTGAAACTCATCCTGGGATTGTCGTCATTGTCGAATAAGTGGCATGGGATAAACACCTGAGAAAGAAGAAGAGGTTTTCGATATCTCCTAAAAGCTGAATTTCCGTATATCGCTGCTGACTGCCGTGCCGGAAATGTTCTGTCTACCTGCTTTCAATATAATCGAGCATTATTCGCTTCAGGATATTTGCAAATCTAACATCAGGTATTTCCTCCCTGGTGAAAAACTGCAGCCTCTCACCTTCCATAAGCGGTATCTCCTCTATTGGTAAATCTATCCTTCCGCTATAGATATACTTGATATTTGGATAGGCATCTCCCTCAAGACACAGGTACTCTTTGAAGAAGCTGTAATCTTTCAGATCGAAATCTATCTCCTCCTTCACCTCGCGGATCAAGGCCTCCTCCGGCGTCTCTCCTTCCTCGACATGACCCCCTATAAGGTCCCAGTGGTGTGGAAAAGGTATCCCGGTTTTGCCATCCCTTAAATACAGCAGGTATTCTCCCCTGCCATTTTCAAATATTATCTGAGAGATCTCCTTCATTCCTGAATACAATTAATTGTGGCAGTTTGTATCCAAACCTGCAAACATGCTATTCCGCAGTTTCCCGGATTAATTTGTTGTCAGCTTTTCCCGAATTCACCGGAGCCCGGCCTACAACCAGATCATTGTCAATCAGGCGTGCATTATAAACCTGTATGACAGCCCTGAGCTTATTCTCCATTTCAGCCTGAACCACTGGTTCCGTACCTGCAATGTTATTCTGCAACAGGCGGTCAGTCTTGAAATTATACAGCCCGACAGTTTTATTTTCAATCATTTCAAGCATAAAATCCTTCATGAAAAGCTGGTAAGTGCTTGCTGATGTATTGAATGCAAAAGATTCCTCAGAATCGTCAAAGAGATCATTGCCGAAAGCGATGTACTCACCATCATAATTCAGATAGCTCAGTACAGAGGGCATAATGTCAATCTGCTGGGCGATCCTGGACTTCACTCCCTTCAGATCGCTGCCCTGCTTATAGAAAATAATCGGCACGCTGAAGGATCCGTAATTATTCTGGAACTCTTTTCTGACCGATTCGTTAGTATGGTCTGCAGTAATAACAAAGAGGGTGTTTTTAAACCAGGGTTCTTTGCCGGCATTTTTGAAAAACTCCCTTAGTGCATAATCTGAATATCCTATTACTTCTATAATCGGCGCCGGACCTTTTGGAAATTTCCCCTGATATTTTTCGGGAACCTTAAATGGATGATGTGATGAGATCGTAAATACTGAAGCAAAGAATGGCTCTGGGAAAGTCTTTAGCTTGTCATTAAAAAACTCCAGGAACGGTTCATCCCATAATCCCCACATACCATCAAAATCACCAATGCCTGAATATTCGTTCAGTCCGAAATAATCTTCAAATCCGGCCATTCTGGCAAAGGAATCAAATCCCATGGACCCGTTCGGAGCTCCGTGGAAAAAGGCTGAATAGTATCCTTTCTCCTTGAGCAGCCCCGGAAGTCCGTTTATCAGGTTGTTGGCATAGTGTGAAATAGTATATGGCGTTTCGAGCGATGGAAGGGAAGCAAGAATTGAGGGCATTGCATCAATCGATTTCTTACCGTTCGCCAGTGAAACTTCAAAAGTAAGACTGTTCCTTATAAGCGAATCGAGAAATGGAGTATAACCCTTGTAATTACCATCATCAAGATCGGTATTAAGTGCACCGATATATTCCCTGGCAAAACTCTCAAGAATCAGGATGACAACATTATCATACCTGAAAGGTTCGGTTGGTCTGCTTATCTTATGCGGATTGTAGATCTTATCGAGGGTATCCTGATCAAAGAATTCATATTTCTCAAGTGTTTTTTTCCCGTATGTTCTTATCAGGCTGAATGGCGTGTTAAGAACTATTGCAACGTCACGAGGATTATCAACATACCTGGCTGCATTGCTGATGGTTATCGGCCTTGTCGAATGCTTGTACCCTCCCCTGGCAGCTATAACAATCAATCCCGCGAAAACAGGTACAAGCAGCAGGTTAAGTGAATGATAAAGAATCCTGCTACGAACTCGCGGTCTTACCGGCTTAAGCTTGCCATACAGGAATATCATAGCAACGATAAGCAGTATAGTAAAAATCGTTACAGGCCAGTAATCGAGCATGAACCTGAATATTAGCCTGACCAGGTTGTTTTCATTCCTAAAGGTCCCAAAGATATCAGAAGTAGCCCTCTTCATCACGAAACGGTAATACAGGTAATCGGCCCCGTTCGCGGCAAGTGCAAATCCATTGGTAATGAAAAATAAATACTTCAGGATCTTCTGGTAAATACTATTATACCTGAAATCAAAGGGAAGAAGATTGAAAAACAGGAAAATCAGGTTTATATAAACAGTAGCGGATATGTCGAAAAGAAGACCTCCTTTCAGAATGCCGGCAAATTGACCAAAAGTGATCCCCGGAAACATCCTGAAATTAAAAATGTAAAAACCGATCCTTGACAATGTCAGCAGAAACATTACTACCAGGATCCTGTAAAGCAGGACAAAATAGATATTTGTCGAATAAGCTGCTTTCTTCATAAAATGAGAAATTCCACGCTGAAACAACTCATTCCAGATAGGTATAACCGTACAGTCCAGACCTGTAATTTGACAGGAATTCCTTGCCTTCCTCGAGAGTTATAATCCCCGCCTTTACCGAAGAAGCAACCCAGGTCTCCACGGTTCTGACCAGTTTCTTAGGATTATACTGGACATATTCCAGAACCTCTGCAACTGTCTCTCCGTCAATAACCTGATCGATCTTGTATCCATCCTCATCAACCGATACGTGAACCGCGTTGGTATCTCCGAAAAGATTGTGAAGGTCACCTAATATCTCCTGGTATGCCCCGACAAGGAAGACGCCCAGGTAATACGGTTCTTTCCCTTTCAGGGAGTGCAGGGGAAGATGATAAGGTATGTTTCGGGTTGATATGAAATTATCGATCTTACCGTCCGAATCACATGTCATATCCTGAATGGTTGCCGTCCGTGTGGGTTCCTCGTTCAGCCTGTGGATAGGGATGATTGGAAATATCTGGTCGATAGCCCATGAATCGGGAAGCGACTGGAAGAGCGAGAAGTTGCAGAAATATTTGTCCGACAGTATCTTGGATATCTGTCTCAGTTCATCTGGAACATGTTTTATAATATTGGCCAGGCCATATACCCTCCTGGCAACCGACCAGAATAATCTCTCAACCTGTGCCCTGGTTTTCAGATCGATAAGCCCAAGGCTGAAGCGGTCAAGCGCCTCTTCCCTTATCTGCTGGGCATCGTGCCATGTCTCAAGCAACCTTGGCTGATTTACCATGTCCCATAGTTCATAAAGCTCCTTCACCAGTTCATGGTCTCCTTCACTGATAGTCTCATCATCGTCCCATAAAGGCTGGGTTGTGGCCTCGAGCACTTCAAAAATAAGTACTGAATGATGGGCTGCAAGTGATCGCCCCGATTCGGTGATTACATTCGGATGAGGAATATTGTTCTTGTTGGCAGCATCGACAAAGGTGCTGACAGAGTCATTTACATACTCCTGAATAGTGTAATTGACACTGCTGCCACTGTTTGCAGAACCTGTACCGTCATAATCCACCCCAAGGCCCCCCCCTATGTCGACGAATTCAACATCGAAACCCATTTTACGGAGCTGAACATAGAAATGGGAAGCTTCCCTGAGCGCAACCTTTATCCTGCGTATCTTGGTAACCTGGCTGCCAATATGAAAATGGATCAGCTTGACGCAATCCACCATTTTATTCCTTTCGATTACATCCAGCGCTTCAAGCAGTTCACTCGATGTCAGACCGAACTTGCTGATGTCGCCTCCCGATTCTTCCCATTTGCCGCTTCCGACACTCGCGAGCTTGATGCGTATCCCCAGATTCGGTCTTACCTTAAGCCGCCTGGCAATACTGATTATCAGCTTGAGTTCATTGAGTTTTTCAATGACCAGAAAAATCCTCTTCCCCATCTTCTGGGCAAGTAGCGCAAGTTCTATGTAGGCTTCATCCTTATAGCCATTGCAGATGATAAGCGACTCCGGATCAGTATTGATGGCAATAACAGCATGTAGTTCAGGCTTCGAACCTGCTTCAAGACCAATGTTGAATTTCTTGCCGTGACTGACTATTTCCTCCACAACAGGCTTCATCTGATTGACTTTTATCGGATAGATTATAAAGTTCTGAGCCTTATAGTCGTATTCTTCCGCGGCAGCTTTAAAGCATTTGGAGATGGTGATGATCCGGTCGTCGAGGATATCCGGAAATCTTATGAGAACCGGTGTTGTAACATCTGAAAGACTAAGCTCGTCGATAAGTTCCTTCAGATCGACCGCAACACCATCTTTTGCCGGCGTAACTTCCACATTCCCCTTCTCATTGATTGAGAAATAATCAACACCCCAGCCATTGATATTGTAGAGCTCAGCTGAATCATCTACTTTCCATCTTCTCATCTCTCTTCAGATTTCAGTTTTTACATGTTGAAACCCACATGTATTGCATACACGAACACGTATCTATATAATTTTCAAACATGTGGGTTACCCCGCTTGAGCGGGGCAGGCTATCATACCATTAAAATCAAAATTATATTATGATGAAAAATTTTTGCAATTATATTAAAATAAAGGCAATAAGGGAAGTTATTGAGGAAAATAATTGGATCGTGCCGCCGTACCCGTCATTTATATCAATTTCATTTCATAAAAGCACCGAGGACGACGGACAAACAGCTAAGAGACAGGATTCTGAGAAATTCATTTCCTTTTCCTGGTTTTCAGTCCGGTCTTTTCAATCAATTTGTAAACAGGAAACTCATTATACCCGCGTCCCCATTGTGGTACCAGGTATTTGTCGAAGAAATTCCATGTAACAAGTCCGTCATTCGACAGCGGCTCAAGAAGGTAGGAAGCAAGATTTGCCAGAGGCTGTGAGGTTCTGACAACTATGGTTCCTGCCTTGAAAGAAACAAGTTCAGTTACAAACTTTCCCTTGATGGTATTGGTGTAATGCCCCTGGTTGAGACGCTGGGCTCCCTTCAGCTCGCTTATCACGAATCTTTCAACCTGAAACTCTGAATCTTCCTCAAGCACCTCGATCTTTATCCCATGCAGTGTAAGAAGATCCAGCACATCAGGATCACTGGTTTTCAGAAGATAGGCAAAGGGAAAGCTAACCTGCCTTGTGCTGAAGTAATCAATATAATACGGAACCGTAACCGTAAGCTGAACATCGGTCTTTTCATACCTCTTCCATCCGTCAGTTTCTCCGACCAGCTTAGCCTCGTAGGTCTTGATGGTAACCATTTCCGGAGCAGGCCGAACGTCGAACTCAATTGCAAAAGAATCGGTCGGCGCCGGATTCAGCCCGCGTGAAACGGTCCTGGCGTCGGTCTGCCTGATCATATCCCTGATCTCATCTCTATTGGCCGACACGTGATCAGCAAGAGAACGGATAAGCCAGTAACAACCTTTAACCCTCGATTCATAGTCCGCGTAAACATAGTTTTCATTAAGTATCGCCAAACGGTTCCTCAAGCCAAAGTATTCAGTCATATAGCGGGGCACCGAAGCATCATAGAACCAGCCGGTCTCAGGATTTCCCATGTCATTGAACTCACCGTAAAAGCAGTTTTCGACACCGTATTTTTTCAACAATGATTCCGACATTGCAGGTGCCATTTTATCGCGCATGTATTTAATAAGCGAATTGTCGCCATTCGGATTGACCATCCATGTAAATGTCACCGGTTCAACATGGTATGATCCATTGGTAGTATGGCAATCCATGAAAACCTGCGGATCCCACCTGTTGAATACATTGGTAACCACTCCCTTAACCTCCGGCGATTCAAGTTTCATGGCATCCCGGTTAAGGTCAAGCATCTGAGCGTTATACCTTATGCCGACACCATTCACCGGACCATTCTGATAGGTTCTGTGGAGTTTGGAAATTGGTTCGTTGCCGTCGGGATTGAGATTGGGACAGATAAGGAAGACTATGTTGTCAAGGAGACCGGGATGCTTTCCGGCCAGTAGATCCCGGGCAAACATCAGAACGGCTTCCTTGCCTTCCACCTCGTCGGCGTGGATGTTGGCCTGGACATATATTACAATCCTGTGGTCGTTCTTAAGATCTTCCGGACCGGCAGGAAGGGGATTGCCAATAACCAGCAAAGGCACAATGCGCCCTTCCGTTGAAACGGCAATATGCTCCACCCTCACAAAAGGAGATGCATCAAGATGCTTCACGAAAGTCATCACATCTTCATAATTTGCCGTGGAAGTAAAGCCTGAGCGCTCGGCAACAGTGAGGAGAGGATCCTGTGAATACCCGTTTATTCCACTGAATATTAACAAGGTGATTAGAACTATATGCTTCTTCATCATATTACAACATTGGTTTTAATGGTAGCCCGCTCAAACGGGGGAAACACACATAACTGAAAATTATATAAATACGTGTATGTGGATTTGACATACGTGGACTGCATTGAATCTTTTTTTGAGAGTTGCAATAATAGTTATTAAAAGAAGATGATTGATCGCATTGCCTTAAAAATTTCGGTCGTCCCGGCATGCCAGATATATAGTCCCGGCATACGAAATATGTTTCTGCACCCTGACGGGATCCGGATTGTTTCATTATGACTTTTCTTGCTTTCCGCACCCCAAGACTAAGCTCCGCAAGGATTCTCCCCATATATCACATAATGTAATCATTAAAAAGATTTCAACTTTAGTCAAGCATATTCAATAAATACATATATTTGCAAATTAATTTTTAAATCACAATACAATGAACAAAGGAACAGTTAAGTTTTTTAATGTATCAAAAGGTTTTGGATTCATTAAAGATGCCGATTCGGACAATGAATATTTCGTACATGCAACAGGCCTGATTGACAAGATTAAGGAAAATGACGAAGTTACATTCGAACTTGCCGAAGGTAAAAAGGGTATAAATGCAGTCAATGTAAAACTAGCATAATTCCAGGCACATAAAGGAATCTTAAAGGAGGCCCCTCAGAGAGCCTCCTTTTTTTATGCTATTTCCCCCTTAACCACGTCCTTCTATTTGCTTTTACCTGCCTTCTTCGCTTTTTTGGCGGCACGCTTTTCTTTAAGCGATTTTGTCGCCTGCTTTTTTACGTTTACCTGTTCTTTGGATTTTTCGTGTGACATGACTCAAATTTTTAAGGATTAAAAATGAAATTCAAATATAGAAAATCAACAAGTCTTATCAAAACCGGCAGGCCTTTCTTCATGGAAAACCGTTTCTAAATGACTTCAGAATATCATCGTCTCCGCTGTATAGCTTACTTGTCAGCCATAACTCCCAGATCCCTTGCAGCCTCCATCAGCCGGATGAACTCCGCCCTGTAGCCTTCACTGTCATCTCCGCGGGCTGATTTTGCAAGCCTGACAGCTTCATCGACAGATGAATTTCCTTTATATTCAGAATCCCCCAATATCATGCCGAATTCTGCAACAGCTGCCGCAAACCGCAGATTATCAGAAGCACCATCAATATTCCGCACATAGTCCCTGACTGCATTTTCGAGCAATACACTCGATGATCCTTCAGGTTTCTTGTAACGGATCTTGATTGCAAGAAACTCATCCGACGGGATTTTTCCCGGCTTAATTACCGGATTAGCCTGGTACTTCAGAGGATCGACGGCGGGAGTCTCATCTTCGGTTCCGGCAGGTACAAGCTCGTACAGGGCAGTCACGTTATGCCCCGACCCCATTTCTCCCGCGTCTTTCCTGTCGTCATTGAAATCCTCTTCATTTAAAAGCCGGTTCTCATATCCTATCAATCTGTACGACTGAACCTTTGCCGGATTGAACTCTATCTGAAACTTGACATCCTTCGCGATAGTGAACAGAGTGCCTCCGAATTCCTTCACCAGCACTCTCCTGGCTTCCTGAAGATTATCAATATACGAGTAATTGCCGTTTCCCTTGTCAGCTATAATCTCCATTTTATCATCCTTCAGGTTGCCCTTGCCGAAACCAAGCACCGTCATAAAAATACCGCGGTCGCGGTTATCAGCCACCAGTCTCTCCATTCCACCGTTGCTCGATTCTCCCACGTTGAAATCACCGTCGGTTGCCAGAATGATCCGGTTGTTGCCTCCTTTTATGAAATTCTTCGAAGCAACTTCATAGGCAAGTCTCAGCCCTGCTCCACCGGCAGTCGAACCTCCGGCTTCAAGATTGGATATTGCATTCATTATCTCGTCTTTCCTGTTTCCCGGAGTCGATTCGAGCACAAGCCCTGCAGCGCCAGCATAAACGACCATGGCTACACGGTCCCGCGGCCTCAGCTCATTAACCAGAAGCCCGAAGGCCGATTTCAGAAGCGGAAGCTTATCGGGAGAATTCATCGAACCCGAAACATCAATCAGAAAAACAATGTTCGAGGGAGGAAGCGATGACTTGTCAATGCTCCTGCCTTTCAGACCGACAAGCAGGAGATGATGCTTCCTGTTCCACGGACATACCGAGAGCTCGGAAGTAAGCGAAAACGGATGGAAGCCTTCAGGTTCAGGATAATCATACCTGAAATAGTTTATCATCTCCTCTATCCTCACGGCTTCCGGGGGAGGAAGAGAGCCGTTGTTGATGAATCGTCTGATATTCGACCATGAGGCATTGTCGACATCAATGGAGAATGTGGAAAGAGGATTGCTTCTGACACTTCGGAATCCATTCTCGGTTGTTGAAGCATAACCCTCCGTGTTAAAGGCCCTGTTATACCTTGAGAATCCGCCGTCGGAAATCATTGAATAAGCAGGAGCAGCCTCAGCCCTTATCCATGACGACTTCTGTTTTCCGCTGCCATAGCCAACGACAACAACTTCATCAAGTGACACTTTTTCTTCACGCATGATCACATTTATAATTGTCCGGTTCTTTATCCTTTCAGTTATCGTCACAAAACCGATCATTCCGAACTGAAGAAAATCGTCGCCCTGTTTTATCTCTATACTGTAATTGCCGCCCTGATCCGTTACCGTCCCGCTCCTGCTTCCCTTTACAGTTACAGTCACCCCGGCCAGGGGCATCCCTGAAGAGTCCGTTACCCTGCCGGTGATAGTACTTTTCTGTGAAAAAGACAGCAGCATCACCGGAACCGCAAATAAAATTGCCAGAATTGATAGTTTCCTTTCCATAATAGCCTGTTTTTTGATTAGTATTTTTCAACAGGATGCAATGGAAAAGGGAATTCCATAAATAAAAATGAAATTTTTTGCTTTTATCCTATCTTTGAGAAGAACCGGGAGAGGACTTCAATTCTGAAAATGAAGACTCCGGAGATATCAGGATTCAGTTAACACAACATGCTGTTCAGATCGAGAATCAGAGATTCCCATAAGCCCGCGGATGAAGTATTACTAAGCCAGTTCCGTGCCGGCGGAGACCTTAAGGTACTGGGGGAACTCTACTCGCGATATATGCACCTTGTTTACGGAATCTGCCTCAAATACCTGAAAAACAATGAAGAGGCCAAGGACGGGGTGATGCAGATATTTGAAAAGCTCATTACCGTGGTCCCCGGGCACAATATAATTAACTTCAGAAGCTGGCTGCATGTGGTGGCAAAGAATTACTGCCTCATGCAGATCAGGTCGGACAGGTCGGGAATGGAAAAACTCAACGACTGGCTAAATGATCCCGTTGTTTATATGGAAAATGTCGTTGAAATGCATCCTTTGGATGAAGAGGATGAGCAGCTATCCCTGAATGCAGCCATCGAGGACTGCATCAAAAGGCTAAATGAGGAACAGAGAAGCTGCATCATACAATTTTATTATAACGACAGATGCTATAATGAGATCTCGGCCGACCTTGGTATTGAAGAAAAGAAGGTGAAAAGCCATCTTCAAAACGGCAAAAGAAATCTCAAAATTTGTCTTGAAAGAAAAAATGTCAGAAAAGAATAAATACGGCAAAGCTGCCGGAGATGATTTCCTCCGCTACCATTCCGGAAAAATGACGGGGAAGGAAAGGAATGCCTTTGAGAAGGAGCTTCAGAAGGATCCCTTTGCCGAAGAAGCATCGGAAGGCTTCAGCAGCATTGATGCTGAAACTGCAGGTAGAGACCTTGCAGACTTGAACAGGAGACTGAAAAAGCGCGTTTCGGCAGCTAACAGGAGACTATGGTACGGTATCGCGGCATCAGTTGCAGTACTTTTAACCATTTCAGCTATCCTGCTGCTATACCGCCCGGAGAACAGGCTTGAAGAAATCGCGTATAACCGGCCCGAAAGCAGTCCCGGTGAGCCTGGTATCCCAATGACCCAACCTGTAAAGGATCTGAGCGAATCAAAACCGGCTGAATCTCCCAAAAAGGCAGCAGTTGAAGAAAAATCGGAAGCATACCGGCCGTTTGACATGACAGCAGACGAACCTGCCTCTGAAAAGGACATACAACAGGAGACTTTAAAAAAGGAAGATATTTCAGTAACTCATGATCCTGTAAGGCCTGCAGCAGTTTCTGAGGTTGCCCGGACAGTTATTGCTGAAAAAAGGAAGGAAGGAAAAGCTGCTCTGGCCGACAGGGCAGTAATGCCTCCGCCTTTTATAAGCGGAAGGATTATCTCATCGGAGGATAACCTGCCTTTGCCCGGAGCCAGCATAATGATAAAAGGTACAAACCAGGGTACTGTTTCGGATGAGAACGGTAATTTCACTATTGAAGATACCGGTAATCAGGAAGTGACACTGGTTGCCGGCTTCATTGGAATGGATTCCAAAGAATTCAAAGCAATTCCCGGCACCGGCAATGAAATAATTCTTGATCCTTCGTCGCTGGCTCTCAATGAGATTGTTGTAGTTGGCTACGGGCTAAGTGGCAAATCATCCGATTCAGAGGATACGGAGCCGGGTTACAGTCCACCGGCCCCCGTTACCGGACACAGGGAATTCAACAGGTATATCCGGGAAAACATGATCCGCCCTGATACCCCGACAGCCGGTCAGAGAAATGTGGTCGTTCTTTCATTCATCGTCAGCGAAACCGGTAATATCGACAGTATTGAAGTTGTGAAAAGCAAGGGCAGGATCTATTCCGATGAAGCCATCAGACTGCTGAAAGAAGGCCCGGCATGGAAACCTGCCATTGAATACGGGATTGAAAAAAGTGAAAGGGTAAGATTGAGAATCGTGTTCAGATGATTTTCTTATTTTCAATCAGGTGCAGATCCGTGAATTATTGATTTTTCGGAGAAAGTCATTACTTTTAATGGCCTGAAACCTGATCATATCCCATGAAAATCATATTATGCGCGGAAGACTGTCACTAACAATCACGGCCCTTTTAATATTCTCATTTTCCGAGCTCTTCTGCCGGCCGGCCGATGCTGAACCGGTTAAAATAAATACCAGACTGAACTTCTATTCAAATGAAAAAAACGGGGAAGTTATGATGCATCTTCCGCCGGCTCTTGTTTTCAAAAACCTTCTGGTGACACTAAAGGTTGACGGGAATGAGCTGGCATCGTGGAAAGGCATAGCCGGCAAACGGATATCACTCATTCCTTTTGAAATAAAGCAATATCCGGGTGTCTACCACGTCAGCGCGGAAATAGTTGCTTCAGGCAGCTCTCATTACACCGCATCATGCGAACTGATCATCCTTCAGCACAAGTCAAACGAGGTTAAGACCGACCGGCTGACGGGCGGACTGATTGTTAGCAACAGGGATTTCTTCCCGTTCGGATTCTACTGTTACTCACCTGTTCAACCGACTATTGCAGAGGAAGAAGTGGTAAAAGGATTCAACATGATGTCGCCCTACCAGAAAATACTTCCTGAAAACCTCGGAGCGAGAAAGGCCTACATGGACAGGTGTGCGGAGCTTGGAATGAAAGTACATTACAACCTTCTGTCGGTTGCGGGAGGCGGCGGTGTTTCTTCGCGTACAGAAGGCATCTCCGACCAGGAAAAAAAGGAAAGACTCGTTAACGAGATCATGACATTCATGGATCACCCGGCCCTGCTGGCATGGTATATCTCCGACGAACCAAACGGGTTCAACATACCTCCTTCCACGCTTGAGGAAATCTACCGGACAATAAAGGAAACCGATCCCTGGCATCCTGTTTCGATAGTGTTCATGGCACCATTCTCCTCAGCCCTTAAATATGCTGACGCCCTCGATATTGTTATGGCCGACCCCTACCCTGTTCCGACCGGTTCGGTAAACCAGGCCGGTGATGTCGCCCGACAGCTGAGAACAGCCTTTGAAGGCAGGAAACCCGTCTGGATTGTCCCTCAGGCTTTCGGTGGTGCTGAATGGTGGCAACGCGAACCTACAATCCAGGAGATGAGAACCATGACATACCAGGCTATCGTTAACGGAGCCAGGGGGATACAGTACTTCATAAGACACGGACTCAATTCCTTCCCGAAATCGACATCCGCCTGGAACGAATGCGGGAAAATGGCCATGGAAATTGCGGAAATGACTCCCTGGCTGATGTCGGACGAGAAACCGCTTCCCGTTTCCTCTTCAACAGGAGACATCCTTGTCACATCAGCCATTCACAGGGGCAGGCTGATGGTTATAGCCGTGAACAGGATAAACGCCCCGCGGAAGGTTGATATAAGAATCGAGGGAACAATCAGAGGCCAGGCAAGGGTTCTTTTTGAAAACAGGACTGTCAGGCTGAATGGCAACACTATAACCGACTATATATCAGCATTCGGGTCACAGGTTTACCTTATTGATGTAAATCCGGCGACGGATACTGTCAAAGCATACAGGGGCAACTTCATGACCGATCCGGGATTCGAAGACATGGCAAGTCCGGGTGTGCCTGCCTCATGCTATTCATGGAACGAAGGCGACCGCGGATCGACATATTTTCTCGACAGCAGGGAACACTTTGAAGGAAGCCATTCCCTGAGAATGATAACACCGAGGCAGGATAGCGGTACAAGGCTCAGATTCTTCCCCGTCAGAATAGAAAAAGGAAAGTCCTACATACTTTCCATCTGGGCCAAAACCGACAGGGAACTCAATCCCGGAAACAAGGCTCCTGTTTTCGAACTGGGACTCGGCGACTATGGGAAAAAGAGTTTCACTCCCAGGGAAGAATGGACGCAATTTGTAACTTCGGTTACGATTCCGGGTGACTCGATTGTCTCTCCACGGGTAAATCCGGTACTAAGGATGCCTGGCAAGGGAGTTGCGTGGTTTGATATGATCCAGGTATTCGAAGCTGTTGATATAGGCAGGAGTATTAATCCTGAGATTAAAAAAATCTGGGATTATACACGAGAATAGTTTATTTTAAAGGTCGTGTTTGTGTATTTGATACATGATATTTCATTACAAATAAGTTAAAATGAAAAAAATTATTTTTACAGGAACGCTCGTGATCGCACTGCTTGTGACAGGATGCACTTCCAGAATTAATGACGGCAACTATCCCGGCAATCCTGAGCCATTGATTCAGAATGCCTATATAAAGCTGCCTCTCGGTTCGGTAAAACCTGAAGGCTGGCTCAGGGATCAACTCGAGGCCCAGGCCGGAGGACTGACAGGCCATGTAGATGACTTCTGGCCCGATCTTGTCAACTCCTCATGGCGGGGAGGTGATGGTGAAGCCTGGGAAAGAGGCCCCTACTTCCTCGACGGACTGGTACCACTTGCTTACCTCCTGGATGACGAGAGACTGAAGGACAAGGTGAAGGAATGGATAGAACCCATAATCTCAAGCAGTACCGATTCAGGCTGGTACGGACCTGCAAAAAACAAGGACAGATGGCCTCTGGCAGTCGCGAACAAGGTTCTGATGCAATACTATGAGGTAAGCGGCGATGACCGGGCCCTGGAGCTCATAAAAAAATACTTCAGATACCTTCATGAAACACCACCCGACTGGCCAGACAAGGACTGGCGCGGCGTCAGGGCTATGGAAAACGCTGTCACAGCTTACTGGCTGTACCGGCAGACACAGGAGCCATGGATACTTGAGGTGATCAGCTCAATCCAGAACAATAGTTCCGACTGGACTTCGTACTATGAAAAATTCCCCTGGGACTCGGCTGCTTCGGCTGATAAGAGAATCCCGCTGAACTGGGGTCCCGACGGACTAACCGCTCATGTTGTAAATAATGCCATGGCAATCAAATATCCCGGACTGTGGTACCAGCAGTCGGGTGACCGGAGATTCAGCAACGCGGTGTTTGAAGGAATCAAAAAGTATGATCTCAATCACGGACAGACGGGAGGAAGATTCTCCGGAGACGAGCATCTGTCGGGAAAATCGCCCGACCGAGGTACGGAACTTTGCGCGGTAGTGGAATACATGTTTTCACTGGAGGAATTATATGCCATCTTCGGCGACAACCGGCTTGCCGACAGGCTCGAACTCCTTGCCTATAACGCACTTCCGGGAACAACAACACCCGACATGTGGGCACACCAGTACGACCAGCAGTCAAATCAGGTTGTCGTTAACGGCGAAAAAAGAGCATGGAGCACTAACGGCAACTATTCGAATATCTACGGACTGATGCCGAATTTCGCCTGCTGCCTGGCAAACATGCACCAGGGATGGCCAAAATTCGTTTCCAGCCTCTGGATGGCAACCAACGACAAAGGACTTATTGCAGTGGCTTACGGACCATCAACAGTAAAGGCAAAGGTGAATAATGGCCGGATGGTGGAAATAACAGAGGAAACATATTACCCCTTCGACGGAAAAATCAAATTCAGTATAAAATCCGAAGAAGCGGTCAGGTTTCCCCTTTACCTGAGAATACCCGGCTGGGCCGACACCGCCGTGATAAGCTATAAGGACAAAATAATATATGAAAAGGGAGGATCGACTGCAAAGATATTTGCCCGCTGGGATCCGGATGATGTCATCACCATGGAACTGCCAATGGATGTAAGGGCTGAAAAAAGATACAACAATTCCCTGTCCCTGCTCAGAGGGCCGCTTTATTACTCGCTCAGGATCGGAAAAGAATTCAAGAGTGTAAAAATCAATTATGATAACTTCGGATACATGGGAAGCGTCGACTGGGAGATAAATCCACTCACTCCATGGAATTACGGGCTGATGGTCGACAGGAACAACCTGAAAAGAGGTATCACTGTCATTACCGCTGAGCCCGGCAGATATCCCTTTGCCGACAGGGGCGACATGATCTGGTCAGCCGATTCAGCCAGGTATCTGCCCTGGGATCAGGATGCCCCGGTGATCCTCAAAACCAGGGGTATGCTTATACCAGGATGGACACTGAAGGATAACTCGGCCGATATTCCCCCTCTTAGCCCTGTCAAACCGGAAGGCAACAATGCAGTCATCGAACTGGTTCCATACGGCAGCGCGAGACTGAGGATCACTGAATTCCCGGTAATCGACCTGACACAGGTGGTAAGTGTCTTGAAGTAATGGTCTTGCGGTCGGGCGGTCTTGCGGTCTTGCGGTCGGGCGGTCTTGCGGTCGGGCGGTCGCCGGCTACGACGTCAGGACTATATGACAGCGGTTTTTTCTTTCAGCCACTCTTTTTCGTCTTCCCTAAGATGGGGGCTCAGCCGCACTAAGACTTCAGCATGATAGGCGTTTAGCCACTCAATTTCGTGAGGTTCAAGAAGCGATTTGTCTATCAGCGACTTATCAATATAGCACAATGACATGGTCTCGAA